>JAENVU010000302.1 GCA_016650415.1 Acidimicrobiia bacterium | reverse complement strand
GGGACCATCGCCGGGGGTAAGCGGACCGTCGGGCTATGCAGGCGCGCACCGATTCAAGGGATCGTGCAAGGAGCGTCGCCGACTCTGGCGATGACCTCTTCTCGCACCAGGGATCCGAATGCACTCCTTCCTGCGCCGTCCGCGCCGCGCGCTCCGCGACCACCTCCAGACGCGAACCCGCGGTCAGAGCCTCGTCGAGCTGGCGCTGATCCTGCCGGTCTTCATGCTCTTCTTCGCCGCGATCCTCGACCTCGGTCGGGTGGCCGCCGCCCAGATCGCCGTGACGAACGCTGCCCGCGAAGGCGTCTTCCAGGCGGCCCAGACGCCGACGGACCATGACTCGACCAAGTCCTGCCCCGCCGACGGTGCGTCCAACGTCATCTACTGCCGGATCAAGCTCGAGTCGACGGGCGCAAATGCGGTCTCGATCGCGCCGACCGACGTCACGGTCAGTTGCAACCCCGTCGATTGCGCGACCGGGATCGGCAACACCGTCTCCGTCCGCGTCATCGGCCACTTCCGCCTCCTGACCCCGCTGATGGGAGTCTTCTTCGGTGGCACCCAGAGCATCACGTTCACCAGCACGGCCACGGCGAACCGCGAGACCTTGCCGGTCGATGGCCTGAACACCCCCGCCCCGACTGCAACGGCGACGCCGACGCCCACTCCGACGCCGACCCCGACCAGCACCGCCACCTCCACCGCCACGGCGACTGCAACGGCCACGCCGACCCCGGCACCGTGCACCCTGCCGAGCGCGGGCTTCACATTCACCGTCACGGGGTCTCCATCGAATCAGGCCCCGCAGACGGTCACGGTGACGGACACGTCGACATCGATCAACTGCGGGCTCACCAGCTGGTTCTGGACGTGGGGCGATGGGACGACGTCCGATCTCAAGAGCCCGGGTTCGCACACCTATGTGGCGTCGAACGACTCGAAGTCGTACTCGATCACGCTCCGTGTCGCGAACGCGGCCGGCTCGAATACCAGCGGCGCCGCAGTGATCCAGGTGAAGTGATGACGACCAACCAGCGATCCCTCTCAGCCCACCGACGCGAACGGGGCCGTGGCCAGGCGCTGGTCGAGTTCTCCCTCGCGCTCATCCCGTTCCTCCTGATCCTCATGGGGATTTTCGATCTGGGCCGCGGGGTCTACATGAACAATGGCGTCAATCAGGCAGCCCGCGAGATCGCCCGGACCACGGCGGTCCATCCCTGCAACACGAGTAGCTGCACGCTCGGCAATAGCTCGGAGACCCTGGCCACGATCGCGGCCCAGAAGGGCCTCGTCCCGGGGATGCAGTCGAACTCCGTCACCTTCGCGTGCACGACCGTCAGCGATGTCGTCGTCGCAGGCACAACCTGCGGGAGCGGCAAGTTCGTCCGGATCACCGTGAGCGTGCCGTACGCGGCGATCACGCCGCTGCTGTCCATGGTCGCCCCGACCACCTTCGTTTCCACTGCCCACGTCCAGGTCCCATGAGGTCCCTCACCATGCGTCACCGACCCACCTCCGACCGCCCCCGGGAGCGCGGCCAAGTCCTCGTCCTGTTCGCCCTCGCCCTCGTCGCGATCGTCGCGATGACCGGCCTGGTCCTCGATGGCGGGTCCGCGTTCGTCCAGCGGCGGGGCATGCAGAACGTGGCGGACTCGGCCGCGATGTCCGCCGGGTACGCCTACGCAATGGGCGGCGATCTCAACGCGGCCACCGTGGCCGCCCGATCGACGGCCGCGGCCAACGGGTACACCCACGGCGTCGCCGGTGTGACGGTCAACGTCTCGATGGCTAACCTGCTGCCTGCCCCGTACTTCACGGTGGCGATGAGCGGCCCACACGCGAACAACTTCGCGGGAATCGTCGGCATGCCGAGCTGGCAGGTCTCGACGACCGCCACCGCCCAGTCCGGACGACCGAACGGCGTCATCGGCGCCCTGCCGGTCATCTTCAACCAGAAGGCCTTCAGTACCAACGGTTCAGGCAACGAGATCGCCTACGACGAGCCCCCTCCGGGCGACGCGGACGTGCCTGCGACCGCCAACGCTTTCAACTGGACCGAATTCTGCGACGAGTGCAACGC
>JAENVU010000301.1 GCA_016650415.1 Acidimicrobiia bacterium | reverse complement strand
GTCGTCGGCGAGTGCGGTGTCGGCGGGAACACCGAGGTGCTCGTCGCGCACCCCGAACAGGTTCGCGACGGCGATCGGGGAGGTGTCGAGCCGATCAGCCGCGATGTACGCGACCGCGATGCAGTGCTTGCACACGGCACCATAGGGACAGGTGCATCGCGCTTTCACCGGAACTCCGTGGAGGAGTTCGCACTCGTCGATCTCTTCGCGCAGTGCGGCCGATCCGCGAGCGGGAATGCCCGCGCGTGGGTCGGTGAGGGCGTGCTCGAACGCAGTGATGAGCCGTTGCCGGTGGTCGGGGGGGACATCGAAGGCGAGCGACACGGAGTACGGCTCCGGTGCCGACCCCTGGACGAGTGCATGAATGCGGCCGGGTTCGATCGTCATCGAGATGGTCTGCCCGCTCCGCGCGTAGGCGCGGCCGCGGCTGATGAGGCTGTCGTTCGCGCGCGCGACCATGCGCTTGACGATCTCGGCACCGACCCCGATGGCGTCGGTCGCAATGCGGGTTCCGCGGATCACTCCGCTCGCGGTCAGGCCGCCTTCCACGGGCAGGGCCGGGCCCCAATCGTCCCACCAGCTCATCGCGTCAGGCTCCCGTCGCGTTCGCGACATCGAGGGCGACGAAGTCGGCCAGTTCCTGATCGTCGAGCGACGTGATGAGCGTGTCGGTCGACGTGATCACCGAGCCGGCGAGCGCCCGCTTGTTCTCGATGATCGTTGCGATGCGTTCTTCGATGGTGCCCGGACACACCAGCGTGTGCACGACGACCCCCTTGGTCTGGCCGATGCGCCAGACGCGGTCCGACGCCTGATCTTCGACCGCCGGGTTCCACCATCGATCGAAGTGGATCACGTGGTTCGCCCGGACGAGGTTCAGGCCGGTGCCACCGGCGCGCAACGACACTGCGAGCACCCCTGCGCCCGATCCCTCGCTGAACTCGTCGACGATCCGGTCGCGTCGAGCGCGACCGACCCCGCCGTGCAGGATGGGGACCGGCACGTCCAATGCGGCGCCGAGGTGCGGCCCGAGCCGTTTGAGGAAGGTCGCGTATTGGCTGAAGACGACGACGGCTTCGTCTTCCGCGAGGATCTCGTTCGTCAGTTCGATGAGACGTTCGAGCTTGCCCGACCGCCCGGCGAGTTCTGAGGTGTCGGTCTCGATGAGGCTGGCCGGGTGGTTGCAGATCTGCTTGAGCTTGGCGATGCCCGAGAAGACATGGAGCCGGCGTCGCTTGGCGTCCTCGGCGGATGCCACCTCTCCGAGCATTGCGGCGGCGGTCGCTTCGTAGAGCGCAACCTGCTCGGTGGTCAGCATGCAGTCGTCGCGCACGACGATGCGATCGGGGAGTTCGTCGACGATGCCCGGCTCGGCCTTCGTGCGGCGACAGATGAACGCCGCGACGCGGGCGCGAAGGTGGGCCAGTCGGGCTGCATTCGCGTCGTCGTCGGCGGTGAGCTTGTACTGGTCGGCGAACGCCTTTCGCGAGGAGAGCAAGCCCGGGTTCGCGAAGGTCATGATGCTCCAGAGCTCGTCGAGGTCGTTCTCGACGGGCGTACCCGTCGCCGCGATGCGATGGCGGGCCGGGAGCGCGCGTGCAGCTTTGGCTGTCGCGGTCTGAGGGTTCTTGATCGCCTGGGCTTCGTCGAGGACCACTCGATGCCAGTCGATGTGACCGAGCCGCGCGTCGCGGCGCATGACGCCGTAACTCGTGAGCACGATGTCGGCCTGATCGGCGGTCGGGATCGGGTCCCCGCGCAGGCCCCCGTGGTGCACGGCAACGCGCAAGGACGGGGTGAAGCGCTCGGCCTCCCGTACCCAGTTGCCCACCACCGAGGTCGGCGCGACCACCAGCGTCGGTCCGGTGTGATCGTGGGCAATGAGCGCGAGCAACATCGCGGTCTTCCCGAGGCCCATGTCGTCGGCGAGGATGCCGCCGAGGTCGTTGCGTTCGAGCCAGACCAACCAGTCGAGCCCGTCGCGTTGGTAGTGCCGGAGAGGGATCAGGAGCTCGGTCGGCGGGTCGACCTGCTCGGCGGCAGTGGGGGACCAGGTGCCGAGCAGGGCACGCGCGAGCCAACTCGACGGATCGATCTCGACGTCGAGTTCGGTGGATTCGTCCTCCTCAGTCTCCGCGGCGACTTCGAGCACTTCAGCTGCGTCGACGTTGCCGAGCTTCCGGACGAACGCGGCGATGCGGTCGCGTTCGCCGTCGGCGAGGAAGGTCCAGCGTCCGTCGACCGACACGAGGTTGTGGGACGAGCGGACGACCGCGTCGAGTTCCGCGGGAGTGAGCGGTGTGCCGTCGATCTGGACGTCGCCGGTCAGGACCAGGCTCGACACGTCGAGCCCCGAGGGCTGCCCTTGGACCTGGAGCCGGCGGGTGGCCGAACGCTTCCGACCGAGCCCGGCCGGGAGCATCACGTTGATGTCGGCCTGGTCGAGCTTCGGCGCCGCACGCTCGATGAGTTCGATCACCTCGGGGATCTCGAGATCGATCGGGCCCATGGGACGATCACGCAGGAGCGCCCACGCCCGGGCGGCAGCGGCCCAGTCGTCGTCGATGACGGCGCGGATCGCGGCCTCGGACACGTCGAGGGCCGTGGCGGCCGTGGCGACGGTCGTGTCGTCGTCCGCATCGATCGGGGTGATGACGGTCGTCGCCCGACGGGCCTGGAGACATGGCGCGAGCGCAAACCCCTTACCCGTGTCCTCGAGGCGCAGGACCACTCGAGCGCCGGCGCGACGCCGGCTGCGAACCCGGTCGGTCCACTGCTGGAGGGTCGGGGTCGGCTTGCGGCCGGCGAGAGCGTCGGGGAGATCACCGATCATCTCGAGCGCGAGCGAATGCACGAGCAGTTCGGCGAGCTCCTCGGCCTCCGGGTGTTGCGCGACCGCGGCGGTGACCGCGGTCTGCAACCGCGGACCGGAGGCGCGGTCCGGCGCGGCGACCCAACCGGTCGCAACGTTCGGGACGGGTCCGGGCATGACGTCGCCGGAATGCACGATGCGCGCGCATTCCACGAAGAGTTCCAGGAGGACGCCGAGCGCGGGTGTGACCGGCCATTCCGATTCGAGGATCGCGCGGAACGTGTGGACCTCCTCGACCGCTACTGCCCATCGGCGTTCGAATCCGTTGGGTGCGACCCAGAACGACTTGAAGATGGATCGGGTCCCCGGCCCGAAGATCGGTTTCAGCTCGCCGGGTGGTTTCTTGAGCGCGTCATCGGGCTCGGTGACGATCCAGGTCTGGCCGTCGTCGAGCCGCGCGTCGAGAACGATCGGTGCGTCGGGGGTCCCCTGCGTGATCGGCGCACGCGCCGCGCTCACGATCGGAGGCCCGCGACGAAAGGTTCGATGGCGTCGACCACGGCGTCGGCGGCGATCGGGGCCAACGACGCGAGCGCCATCGCGTGGGCGGCAAGTGCGGGATTCGCGAGGATCTCGGCGTCCGCGACGGTCGCGATGAGCCCGGCGAGGTCGGGCGGGCCGCCTGCGATCTCCACCGCCAGCGAACCATCACGGTCGTACAGATCCACGATGCGAAACATGTCGAGCAGGTCCGCCGAGTGCTTCGTCGCCCGGCGCATCGAGGTCGGATACCCGATGGCGTGACACTTGGCGGCCAAGACGCCGGCAGGGGTCGCGACCGGTATGGTGACGGCGTCGGAGTCGCGGGTCGTGAGTTGCGTGGGCACGGCCGTGTCGAACGCCCACCGGTGACTGATCGCGAAGAGCACTTCCGCATCGGTGAGCGGGTCGCGCCGAGTGTTGGCGAAGGGATGGGTCGGGATGAGGTCGACCTTGACCCCCGCGATCACGAGGGGGTGCGAGGGTGAATCGTGGGCCGTGGCGAGGAGTTCGACCGCTTCGGGCGGCGACGTCGCCGACGCGGTGACGAGATCGATGTCGGCGGTGGCCCGGTGGGCGTTCCCCGCGGCCGCGACGTGCAATGTCACCGCGAGGCCGCCGACGAGCGCGACGTCGGGCATCCCCGGTGTCGCGAGCACCGCGCGCACCGCGTCGAGCAGCGCGTCGCTTCCGTCGGGCAGGAGCATGAGGCGATCACCAGACACGGGCGATCCCGGGTTGTGTCGGTGTCCACTGGTCGAGGATCTCGCGGCCACGCGAGGGGTCCTGGGCGAGGTCGAGCGCGAGGAAGACGGGGTGTGCCGTCGGAAGGAACGCAGGGTTCACCGGGCGCGGCGGCTGTCGCCGCTCCCGGCATACCAATGGGGTCGGCGCGACGGCGACGACTGCGGCGTAGTCGTCCCAGGTTCCCGCCTCGAGCGCGCGTTCGGCGCGGCGGGCATCCGCCGTTTCGGGCACCCAGATCCATGGCCGTGAGCCACCGCTCATCACCGGCGCCCCCCAGGCGAACGCCGCGGTGTCGCCGCCGACGCACCATCCGGGCTCGTCCCCGTCGGCGAACGCACCGAGCCGGTCGGCGCCCGCCTCCGACGGCAACTCCCGGACCGGGGTGACCCGGCGCGGGTGCCACACCTTGACCACGGCTTCGAAGAGTTCCGGAATCTGTGGCCGCCCGTCGGACCGTACGAGTCCGTGCTCGCGGAGGAGCTGACTGGCTGCGCCCACGGCGCCGTGAGACATCGTGATCCGTCGAGCAATCTCTCGGATCGACGGTGGATGCTCCGGTGTCAGGAGGAGCGCGGCGGCGCAGCCGATCCCCGCCCGGCCCCGAATCGGGCCTCCCGAAATCGGCGCGGCGAGCCTCCATCCTCCGGGAAGCGGCGAGCGCTCACGCGCCGTCCGGTTGCCGAAGTGCACCACGCCAACCGCCCCACCGTGATGCAGTGCGAGTTCCCCGCGCCGATCCAGCCAACTGAACTGCCGGACGGGGTCGAGGGCGTTTCGGGTTGCGAAGAAGTCCTTCGCGTCGGCCGAGAGTTGCTGAGCGGCGATGATCCACGCGCCCGGTGCGCACTCCTCGGCGAAGGTGCGGGCATCGGCGAGTGAGACCGCATCTCGCGTGATCACGGTGGCGGACCAGACCGCGGTGCCGACGGTGACCTCGACGGCACTCGGGCCGCGGCGGGTGAGGTCGACGCCCCGGTACTCGGCCGCGATCGCGATGAGGACCTCGATCGCATCGTCGAGGCGCCGTTGCGCAGTGGTACTGGTGGGGTGACTGGGCATGGTCTCCGGGGATCACGGTAAGTGTCCGATGGCAACCGGACACCGGACGGCGATGGTACCCGACTCCGGAAAAGAATCAAGCGCCGGCGCCCATCGAGAGTTCGTCTGGTGTCCGGTGGCCAAAAGACGTTGGACGACCCTACCAGGCCGATGCCGGGCGGGCGAGTTGGCGAGCGAGTCGGAACCGGTCGTGCGCCGGTCCGATGCAGAATCGCGGGATCGAGAACGGATCGCAGTTCCGGGTCACGCGCCCGAACGAGAACGTGAAGCCGGCGCGATAGCCGGCCGCCACGGTCGCGTGCTCGGTCGTGGGGTCGTGGTGTCCGGACGGATACGCCAGCAGGTCCCGGTCGCGCGCGTCGAAGCCTCGGAGCGTGGCGAGAGACTCGGAGAGTTCGCGTGTGCGGGTGCCCGGATCGACATCCGGGAGCGACACATGGCGGGCAGTGTGCGACCCGAGCGTGACGAGGCCCGATGCCGTGAGTGCTCGTAACTCTTCCTCGGTCATCGTCCGGGCCGCGCCGGGCCAGAACGGTGGCGCGACCCCGAGGACATCGGTGACCACGAAGACCGTCGCCGGGGCCCCGGCGGCCTCGAGAATGGCGGCGCCGTGGTCGTGGACGCCGATCAGTGCATCGTCGAAGGTGATCGCGATGAGCCCGTCGAGGTCCCGATCCTGGGCCAGCCGATCGACGATCTCCGCGAGGGGCACGATCGTGAAGCCCCAGTCCCTGATCCATTCCAGGTGTGAGCCGAGCAGTGTGGGCGACACGTAGTAATCGGTCGGATTCTCGGCGTCGGTACCGATGTCGTGGTAGCAGAGCACTGCCGCTCCGTGACCTCGCATCGGAAGGGGGCGGCCCAACCGGGTGAGCGCACCGGCGGGTACGCCGCGGAGTTTGGTGAGGAGATCCGGCACGCGCACCGAGGTTACGGCGATCCGGCCGTCGCGGATCACGTCCGGCAGGATGGCCCCGTGCTGTACCTGTTGCTTCCCCCGTCCGAGGGCAAGGTCGAGGGGGGCGACGGCCGCGGCTGGCAGCCCGACCAGGGGGCGTTCTCGGAGTTCGCACCGTTACGGATTCGGGTCGTCAACGCGCTCCGCCGCGCCCGCGGTGGTACGGCGAAACACCTCGGGGCCACCGGCGACCTCCTCGCCCGGGCCAAAGCCGCCAACCGCACACTGGTCGGTGCCCCGACGCTTCCGGCGTGGCAACGGTTCAGCGGAGTGGTGTGGGAGGCACTGGACCCGGCCACAGTGCGGGCCGCGGCCCGCCGCCGGGCGGAATCGGGCGTGATCGTCGTGTCGGCGGTGACCGGGCTGTCGGCATGGGACGATCCGATCCCGGATTTCCGGCTCAAGCTCTCGGCGTCGATCCCGCCGATCGGTCGGCTCGCAGCGTTCTGGCAGGAACCGCTCTCCCGGGTGCTGAATGAGCGGCTCGCCGGCCACACCGTGGTCGACCTCCTCCCGAACGAGCATCGGGCGGCGTGGACGCCGGATCCCGACCGGTACGAACTCATCCGGCCGGTGCTCGCGACCCGCGACGGCGCCCCCGCGGGTCATGCCGGTAAGGCCACGAAGGGTCGACTCGCACGCGCACTGCTCGACTCGGGCCGGCCCGATCGGACGTTCGCAACCTTCGATGCGGGCGACCTCGCGTTGACCGTCGCCTCACATTGCGGACGCGACCATCCGGTCAGATAGCCTCAGCGCGCCCGGCCGCAGCCGGGTGCCCGGCGAGCAACGAGGGGAGTGAGCGTGGCGCAGTACCTGCCGATCCTGACGATGGTCGTCCTCGTCATCTTGTTCGTGCTGCTGTCGTTCGTCGCCTCGATCTTCCTCGGCGTCAAACGGCCGACCAAGGCCAAGACCGCGCCCTACGAGTGCGGCATCGTTCCCGAACAGGAACCGGTCGAACGTTTCCCGGTCAAGTTCTATCTGGTGGCGTTGACGTTCATCATCCTCGACGTCGAGATCATCTTCCTCTACCCGTTCGCCACGGTCTTCCGGCAGTTCGGCGGGTATGGCATCGCGTTGATGGGCGTCTTCCTGCTGGTTCTCATCGTGCCGTTCGCCTATTTGCTGAGCGTTGGCGCGCTCGATTGGGGTCCGGTGCGCCAGGTCGCGAGTCGCATCGTTCGGCCCGTGTTGCGCGCCGCCGGCATGCCCGACGGTGTCGCGGACGCGCCCGAGCGCGCCCCCATCGAGGCCCCCGAACACGAGGCCGCCTGACCCATGGGCCTCGACGCGGTTCCGTACAACTTCCTGACCGGCCGGCTCGAAGACCTCGTCCGCTGGGCGCGCCGGAACTCGGTCATGCCGGCGACCTTCGGACTCGCGTGTTGTGCCATTGAGATGATGGCGACCGGCGCCGCGCACTACGACCTCGCTCGCTTCGGCATGGAGACCTTCCGAGCGAGTCCGCGTCAGGCCGACCTCATGATCGTGGCCGGCCGAGTCAGTCAGAAGATGGCGCCGGTGCTCCGCCAGGTCTACGACCAGATGGTCGAGCCGAAGTGGGTCATCTCGATGGGTGTGTGCGCCAGCAGTGGTGGCATGTTCAACAACTACGCGATCGTCCAGGGCGTCGATCAGATCGTGCCCGTCGATGTCTACGTCCCGGGGTGTCCTCCCGGACCCGAGACCCTGCTCCACGGCATCCTCACCCTGCACGAACAGATCAGGACGGGCGAGTTGCTCGCCCGTCGCGAGGAGTCGCCGACCGGTGGTGCGGGCATCGAAATCGCCCAGCAGGATGGCGTTCCGGTCGATCTCCCGACCACGAAGACCGCGGGCGTCTGAGGCCATGGCCGACGTAGCCGCGACCCAGACCGACGACGCTCGTGAAGAAGAGCACAAGCCTGCGATTCCGTCCGACGAGGTTGCGGCGGCAGTGTGCGCGCGGTTCGAGTCGGCG
>JAENVU010000300.1 GCA_016650415.1 Acidimicrobiia bacterium | reverse complement strand
CGATCACCGACGACGCCCACCGGCGTCCGAATCGGCGCGGCGGGCGGCGCGAGCTGCCGCCGGGGCACGACCGGGACCGCCGGTCGGGATCGGGCCAACTGCGGCATGAGGTCGCTCGAGGTCGGCACCACCCCCGCCGGGCGGGACTGCGCGACTCCGGGCTGCGCGACTCCGGGCTGGTCGACACCGGGCTGGTCGACACCGGCGGCGTCCCAGGGCCGAAACGGCCGTGGGGGCGGCAGATCATCCGGCAACTCGTCGTGCTCCTCGTCCATCCCTACCCCCGGTATTGACCTGTGGGGAATCTAGGCGGAAGCGAGCGGAACGCGAAAAGGCCGGCCCGTACGGGCCGGCCTTTTCGTTTTCCGTACTCGACGGGTCGACGGGGGGTTCGACCCGGAGCGCGAGACCTGGTGTTATGCGGCTTTCCGGGCGGGGTGATGGTCCTTGCCCCGGAGCGCACCCAAGGTGCGTTCCCAGCGAAGTTGGCGCTCGATCCAACGGCGCGCCTCACGCTCCGACGTTCGGGCCGGGAGACCCTTGTTGAACTCGGCGCTCGTCGCGGCATTCATAGGAACCACCTAAGCTGGATGGGATAACACTGAGAGTATCTACTCTCAGTGTGTACGCTGTCAAGTTATATGACCGCTGTCACACCGGAAAACCGGGGTTTTGATGAGTTGGCGCATCGACGACCTAGCCCGCGAGGCCGACGTCACGGTTGACACCATTCGCTTCTATCAGCGCGAAGGCCTCATTCCGCCCTCGGTACGAGTCGGACGCACCAAGCAGTACGACGTCGAGCACCTCGAACGGCTGCACCAGATCCGAGATCTCCAGGGGCGCCGATTCTCACTCGCCGCGATCAAGGCCCTCCTGACGAGCGACCGCCAGGATCTCGTCGACGGCATCTTCGCGGGCGAAGGCAGCCTCTCCTACTCCCTCGGCGAGCTGGTCGAACGGTCCGGAGTGAGCGCGGAGACCACGGCGCGGCTCCGATCGATCGGGCTCCTCCGCGACCCGGCGGAGTTCGGCCGCGCCGCCTACGACGCTACGGATCTCGACATGCTCCGAGCGACGGCCGAGCTGCGACGCCTGAGCCTCCCGGACGACATCCTCGTGGAGCTTGCGTCGATCTATGTCGACGGCGTCGAAACCATGCAGAAGCAGGTCCTCGACTTGTTCTCCGGTCAACGCGGTCCCGCGTGGGATCCGCAGGAGCTCGCGGTCTTCCAGTCCCAAGCGGCGAGCGCGGCCGGACAACTCCTCCCCCTGGTCACCCGCATCGTCGAATACGTACATCTCCGAACCCTGCAACGGCTCACCCTCGGCGTCATCGATCGCGCCGATGACGACGGCGACGAACCCTGAGCTAGATGTTCCAGATGCGGGCGGCGTTGCCGCCGGTGATCTTGGCCTTCTCGGCCTCGGGGATCGCGTTCATCGTCTCTTCGATCACCTTGCGTGAGTACGGCCAGTCGTTGCCGTGGTGGGGGTAGTCGCTCGACCACATCATGTTGTCGATGCCCACCTGATGGCGCAGCGCAATCCCCGACCGATCGGTGATGAAGCTCGCTGCGTTGTTCCGGTACCAGTAGTACGACGGTGGGTGCTGGATCGGCAGATCCCCCCAACCGCGATTGCGCCAGTACCGGTCGTCGAGACACTCGATGAAATGCGGCAACCAGCCGACTCCGGTCTCGATCCAACACACCTGCAGGTCCGGGAAGCGGTCGAACACCCCGGTGAACAACATCGACGTGATGTTCCCCGCGGCCATCGAGAACACATGACTCATCCCACCGATCGCCTTCGCCCGGGTCGCCTCGCTCGACATGTCGTACAGGGCGTTGCCGGCCTTCGCCGCCGCCTTCCGGCCCGCGGCCCGCTGGGCGCGGCTGATGATGTTGATGTGGATCGAGACCGGCAGACCTTCGTCGACCGCCGCCGCCCAGAACGGATCGTCGTCGCGACTCAAGCTGCCGTTCCCCGACGGCCAGTTGGAGATCAGCACGCCCTTTGCACCGCGGGCCTTGGCCTTGCGCACCCCGTCGACCGCGGTGTCGATACCGAGGGACGGGATCTGCGCCAAGCCGATCAGCCGTGAGGGGTCCGGCGCGCAGAAATCCTCGAAGAGGAAGTTGTTGTACGCCTCCACCCCGGCCAGGACGAAGTCGTCGTCGTCGTCGCCCAGGAAGTGACTCATGGTGCGCTGGGGCGGGAACAACACCTCGGCGTGCACGCCGTCGATATTCATGTCTTCCAGACGCGCCGCGCCGTTGTAGCAACCCGGGCGCGCCTCCTCGTAGGTCACGCCGAACCAGCGGAACTCGTCGAAGGGCATCCCCGGAGTTGCGGTGAGCCCGATCGGGTCAGGGTCGCCGCCCACACCGGTCAGCCACGCGTCCCCGCCTTGGGCGTCCTTGACCAACTTCGGCGCCTTGTCCCGGTACCGCTCGGGCAACCAGTTCGTCCAGATGTCGGGTGGCTCGAGAATGTGGCAGTCGGCATCGATGATGCGCTGGGCGGACTGGGGCATCGGAACCTCCGAAACGGGCGAAGCCCCAAGAGTACGCTGACACGCGTGTCAGGCAAAGCCTCGGAGAGCCCGGAAACATTGCTCCGCTCGACCCTGGTGCTCGACCTCACGGCCGAGCCCGGTGCCATGGCGGCGCGGATGCTCGCCGATCTGGGAGCCGATGTGGTCCGCCCGGAACCCGCGACCGGCGACCCGCTCCGGCTGCTCCCCCATCGGTTCGCGGCTTGGACCCATCGCAGCCGGATGGTCCCCGTCACAGGACCGGACGACCCGGAGCTCGACGCGCTGCTCACCACCGCCGCGATCGTCCTCGACACCCCGCGGTTCTTCGGGGCATGGGCGATCGATCCCGACCGTGCACCGCAGGCGGTGTGGGTCAGCTTGACCCCGTTCGGGCTCGACGGCCCTCGGTCGGAATGGCGAGCGAGCGACCTCGGAGTGATGGCCGCGAGCGGCAACTTGTACTGCACCGGAGACCCCGATCGTGCGCCCGTGCGTTGCGCCGAGCCCGCGGGCTACTCGCATGCCGCGGCCGAAATGGCCTTCGCCGCATTGACGGGGCTCGCGAGCGACCGGCCGCAGCGGGTCGACGTGTCGATGCAGGAAGTGGTCGCGGTCGCCAACATGGCGACGCCGTCGCGGTACCCCACGACGGGATTCCGCGGCGTTCGCCGGGGCGCGAACATCGGCAAGACCCGTGAGATCTGGCCGACCCGCGACGGATTCGTGAGCTTCGGCCTGCGCGGCGGCAAGGCACGCGTGCCGAGCTTGGAGACCCTGACGCGCCTCGTCGACACCGACGCCTTGCGCGCCGTCGACTGGTCGACGTTCTCCCCGAACACCGCCGATGACCACACCCTGCGCGCCATCGAAGCCGATGTCGCCGCGTACTTCGCCCAGCACACGATGTCCGAGCTCTACGACATTGCCTGCGAGACCAATCTCATGCTCGCCCCGATCAACTCCCCGAAGGAGATCCTGGCCAGCGCCCAGCTCGCGGCGCGGGACTTCTTCGAGGCCGCCCCGGACGGCACTCGGATGCCGGCGTCGTTCGTCACGATCACCGCCGGACCCTCCCCGTCGACGCCACCGCCGCGGCACCCCCCGGCACCGGGGACTGCGGCGTGGACCGGTACCAACATCATCGAGCTGGGTTCGGGCGCGGCCGGACCCATCGCCACCCGGTACTTCGTGGAGCACGGGGCGACGGTGCTGCGGATCGAGTCGAAGAGCCGACCCGACTTCCTCCGCGTCTACGCCCTCGGCCCGAACAATCCGCACGGCCTCGAAGGCGCGGCGATGTTCGACGGTCTCAACCCGGCGAAGCGTGACGTCCTGTTCAACCTCAAGCACCCGAAGGCCGTCGAGTTGGTACGACGCCTCGTCGTGGAGTGGGCCGACGCCGTCGCGGAGAACTTCGCGCCACGCGCGATGCGCGGGTTCGGACTCGACTACGAATCGCTCGCGGCCGCCAAACCGGATCTCGTGATGGTGAGCGCGTGTCTGAACGGTCAGACCGGCCCGCACCGGAACTACCCCGGGTTCGGCGGTCAGGGCTCCGCGCTCGCCGGGTACAACTCCCTGACCGGCTGGCCCGATCGCGAGCCGGTCGGGCCGCACGGCACGATCACCGACTCGCTCGCCCCCCGGTTCGTCGCGACCGCGCTCGCAGCCGGCCTACTCCATCGCCGACGCACCGGCGAGGGCGTGTACCTGGATGTGAGCCAGGTGGAGGCGGCGATCTACACCCTGACGCCGTGGCTCCTCGACTATCAGGCGACCGGGGTCGCAGCCGAACGCGCCGGCAACGACAACCATCGGGCGCAGATCCATGGTGTGTTCCCGTGCGCCGACACGACTGACGAGCACGGCGCGACGATCGCCGACCGCTGGGTCGCGATCGCCGCATGGACGCCGGACGAACGCGACCGGTTGGTCGCGATCACCGGACCGGACATTGCGGCATACACCCGGTCGCGGGCCGCACTCGATGTCGCGCAGACGCTCCAGGGTGTGGGCCTCGAGGCCGTCCCCGTCCAGGACTTCGGCGATCAGCACACCGACCCGCAGATCGCGCATCGCGGTCACTACGTCGCCCTCACCCATCCCTTCATGGGTCCGGGCCTCTATGAGCGGAACGGGTTCCGACTGTCCGATGCCCAGGGCGGCTACCGCCGATCCGGCCCGACCTTGGGTCAGGACCAGGACTGGGTGCTCGGTGAACTCCTCGGTCTCGACCCGGAGGAGCAAGCCTCCCTGGCCGCCGACGGTGTCTTCGACTGACCGGTCCCGAAATCCGTGGCGCCCGGTCCCGGTAGCCTGGTCTTCATGATGCGCACCGCATTCGCGGCTCGGCGAGAACCCGACGGTATGGACCTACCCGCGATCGACCTCACGGGAACCGAGGGCACCGACACCGTGCTCCTCGACCGCCGCAGCTTCGAGGATCAGTACGCCGAGCTGGGCTTCGGCCTCGGGACCGCGCGCCGGCGTCAACGACGAGATGACGCCTGGTGGGAAACCACACCGGGTCTCCTGGCGTGCGTGATCGCGATGCTGTTGCTGCTCTGGATCACCTCGAGCTGACTACTTGCGCAGACGCGCGATCAGATTGAATTGCTCGGTCACGACCGGTGCGCCGGACTCGGCCTCGGTCCACTCGGTCTTGATCACGATGAAGGTCATCGTCGCTGCGTCGGTGTCCTTCTCGTAGACGTCCATCACCTTGCCCTCGCCGACGAGGACGTCGCCCACCTGCACGGTGCGGTGGTAGGTGAACTCCTGTTCACCGTGGAGCACCAATGCGCCCTGGGCGTGGAGGTCCCCCATCACCGAATGCATCGGGTTCACCCCGCCCGTCGGATCCTCCGGCTGATCCTCGGTGAACGCACCCCAGAAACCGGCGGCAAAGGTGAACGTCGGCGGCGCCGGCAGATCGTCGAACCCCGCATCGCGAGCCGCGCGCCGATCCCGATAGACGGGGTTGGGGTCGTGGACCGCGGCCGCGAACTGCGACACCGGACCGCGTTCGACGGTCACCTGCCACGCGCCGGTTGGTTTGCCGATGATGCTCTCGTGAGACGACATCGAAACTGTGATCCCCCTTGGCGGGTCGAGAAAATCCCGCGCTAGCGTGACATGAACGTCAGTTTTCACGTCGGGGGAAGGAACGCGCAAATGGGCATGCTGGATGGCAAGGTCGCGATCGTGACCGGGGCCGGGAACGGTGTCGGTCGCGGCGAGGCGGTGTTGCTCGCGGCGCATGGCGCGAAGGTCGTCGTGAACGACCTCGGTGGTTCGGTCGACGGCTCCGGTTCGGACCAACGCGTCGCCGACCACGTGGTCGACGTGATCAAGAGTCGCGGCGGCGAGGCAGTCGCGAACTACGACTCCGTGGCCGACTACGAGGGCGCCGGCAACATCGTCAAGACCGCGATCGACGCGTTCGGTCGCCTCGACGTGCTCGTGAACAACGCAGGGATCCTGCGCGACAAGATGATGTTCTCGATGACGCCGGAAGACTTCGACGCGGTCATCAAGGTGCACATGTACGGCACGTTCAACACGATGCAGCACGCGTCGGCCTACTGGCGCAACGAGTCGAAGGAGGGCCGTCAGCCGAGCGCATCGATCATCAACACGGTGTCATCGGCCGGGCTGCAGGGCCAGGCCAGCCAGATCAACTACGGCGCCGCCAAGGCCGGGATCGCCGCGATGACGATCATCGCCGGGCTCGAACTCACCCGCTACGGCGTACGCGCCAACTGTGTCGGCCCCGGCGGCGCGACCCGAATGGTCGGTGCGGCGATGGCCGGCATCGAGATCAAGGCGCCCGACGAGTACACGGAGTTCACACCGATGAACCCGGGCAACTCGGCACCGGCAGTGGTGTTCCTCGCGTCGGACGAGTCGAAGCCGCTCACCGGCCAGGTGCTGCGCATGGTCGGAAACTCGTTGTGCGTCTACCAGCCATGGGAGATGGGGGAAGAGTTCTTCGCGACCGACAAGGAGGGCAGCCCCACCCAGTGGGACCCGACCGACATCGGCCGCATCCTCGGGCGCTACCACTTCAAGACCATGAACGCCGGTATCGACGCCCAGCGGCGTAAGTAATGAGCGGACGCGGTACGTCGCGCGTTGCGATCGTCGGCGCCGCGCTGTCCGACTGCGGGCGCGTCGACACCCAATCGCCGTTCGAGTTGCACTATCAAGCGGCCAGTCGGGCCATCGCCGACGCGGGGCTCACGAAAGACGACATCGACGGCTTCGG
>JAENVU010000299.1 GCA_016650415.1 Acidimicrobiia bacterium | reverse complement strand
CCGGTACAGCACCGGCCCGTCGGTCTCGGCGAAGAGCGGTGAGCTGCGCCAGTGACCGGGCACCTCGATGTCGGGCCAGTCGGTCGTCGCGAAGGACGGTTTCACGAACTGGCGGGCGACGTCGCCGTCATCGACGTGGACCTGCCACCGGCCCGACAGGTCGACGGGGTTCGGATCCGGCGGCTCGACCATGCAACCGACACTAGAACCGCACCACCGTCCGGGGGCGTCCGGCGGGCGGGTCGGGCGGGCGGGTCATCGGCGTGATGGAATCGTGACGTGAGCGACGCGACCGGCGACGGCCGGCAGGACCTGACCCGGGACGGCGCGCTCGTCGGAGTGGTGGAGTGGGCGACCGGCACCGACGTGCTGGCGGCGTCGATCGTCACCGTCCGGAGTTTCGGGCTGGTCGGGAGCGATGTCGATGCCGCGCTCGCGCTGATCGCCGACGCGGCGGACCGTTCGGGAGCTCGCCAGGTGGCGCTCGATGTTCGGGACCCGTTGGTCCGGGCGATCGCGCGGGCCAACGGGTACTCCGGCGGCCTGCGCTCGGTGCTGGGGTGGTCACCGTCGTCGGGACCGATCGCCGCGACCGAGCAGTTCGACGACGCGCGCACCGTGGCCCGGTTGGAGCAACTGCTGCCGGAGGTGCGCATCACGGTGTCGAGCGGATCGTTCCTGGCGCGGTCGGTCCGGCGGCTCGAGACCGGTCGGAGCTTGACCCGGATCGTGACCGCGACGCGCGGGAGCGAACCGGTCTCGGCCATGGCCTCGGTGGGCCCTGATCTCATGATCGAGTCGCTCGCGGCGGCGCTCGACACGCTGTTGGTACTTGCGGATCGGATTCCGCAACTCGCTCGGAGCCTGCCGCGGATCGTGTTCGGGACGTCGGGCCGCGACATGGCCACCGGCCGCGTTTCGGGCGCGGCGGGTGGGAGTCGGGTCTGGCTCAACCCGGCCCATGTCGACCGCGCCGCCTACGAGGAACTGGCGCGGATTCCGCAGCCGGGGGCGCCGGGCGGGGCCCCACGCCGGCCGCCGCGTCAGCCCCACACGGGGTTCCTGCCGGTCGACAGCGTCGTGGCCCACGAGATCGGCCACGTCGTCGACGAGCGGGCCCGCAGCGGGCGCTGGTCGAGCAGTACGGAGTTCCGGCGGGCCGTCGGCGAGGCACTCGGGGTCGAGTCGGTGGAGATGGCGTTGCTCGGGGCCCGGCCCGGCGCCGAGCCCGAGCGCGTCCGGGCCTACGAGGACCTCGTCGAGCAGATCTCCGCCTACGCGACCACCAGCGCCGTCGAGCTGTTCGCCGAGATCTTCGCGGCCTGGCGAGAAGACTCCGAGGTCCCCGTGGTCCGAGCCTTCGCCCGCCTCATGGAATCCCGCTATCCAACGCTGGGATGACTTCCCGTTCCGGTGTCGGGAGTCCGGGGGCCGAGGTGTTGGCTTTCGGCGCAGCCTCTAAGGTGCGCGGGGTAGGCCCCCGTCGGAGGAGATCACGCTCATGAGTCGTCCCGCCACCCTTGGGGAGCTGCGGGAGTCGGGATGGCAATCCCGCTCCGTGAAGGACGAGATGCGCGCCAACGCCATCGCGAAGGTCGCCGCCGGCGAGCCGCTGGTCGACGGCGTGCTCGGGTACGAAGACACCGTCCTGCCCCAGCTCGAGAATGCACTCCTCGCCGGCCACGACGTCATCTTCCTGGGCGAGCGCGGGCAGGCGAAGACCCGCATCATCCGGTCGCTCACCAACCTGCTCGACGAGTGGATGCCGATCATTGCCGGGAGTGAGATCAACGACGACCCGTTCCATCCCGTCTCGCATCACGCGCGGTTGCTCGTGGCCGAACGCGGCGACGAGACGCCCATCGAGTGGGTGCACCGCGACCGCCGCTTCGGCGAGAAGCTGGCGACTCCGGACACTTCGATCGCGGATCTCATCGGTGAAGTCGACCCGATCAAGGTGGCCGAGGGTCGGTACCTCTCGGACGAACTCACGCTCCACTACGGCCTGGTCCCGCGGACCAATCGCGGCATCTTCGCCATCAACGAGTTGCCCGACCTCGCGGAGCGCATCCAGGTCGGTCTGCTCAACGTGCTCGAAGAGCGTGACGTGCAGATTCGGGGGTACAAGATCCAGCTCCCGATCGACCTCATGTTGGTGGCCTCCGCGAACCCCGAGGACTACACCAACCGGGGTCGGATCATCACGCCGCTGAAGGACCGGTTCGGGTCGCAGATCCGCACGCACTACCCGCTCGACGTCGACATCGAGATGGACGTCATCGAGCAGGAGTCGCGTCCGCTCGG
>JAENVU010000298.1 GCA_016650415.1 Acidimicrobiia bacterium | reverse complement strand
TGACCATCGGGTCCCTGACCCGACGGCCCGCAGGAACCAGACGAATCGGCGATCAGGGCCAGTCGGCCCCAAGTGCGCGAGCGACAGTCGACAACTTCATGACCAACCGGTCGGGACGATCCGGCAACTTCTGGAAGTCGTGGTGTTCATAGAACGCCGCCGCGCGCTCATCGATGGCGTCGACGACCACGATCTTGCCCCCTGCACGTCGGGCGGCGTCCAGTACAACACCAAGCGCGAGTACGAGCAGTGAGGCGCCGAGGCCCTGTCCATGAAGTCCCTCGGCCAAGGCCAGCTTGGCAAGGAGAATCGCGGGAATTTCGCGAGGAGCTCCGCGAGCGAGTTTCATCGGTGCCTCGGCCCGCGCGATCAGATGCGGCACGATCGCGAAGTAGCCAACGATGGTGCTGGCCTCGTCGAGGACGACGTAGGTGCGAGTTCCATGTCCCGTTGCTTGACCCGAGTGATCACGAAGCCACTCATCGAGTTCGGCATTCCCTGAACGGAACTGAGTGAGGTCGTGAGATTGGTCGAGCGCTGCAACCAGCAGCTTCACCGAGTAGGAGTTCGTCGAGCCCGTGGCATCCGGCGTGCCGCTCGGGTCAGCGTCGGCGCATCATCGGGCTCGTCGAGTGCCTCGAGGAGGCTCTCGAAGTAGGCGGCCGGCACTGTCGTGGACATCTCGGCGGCGATGAGAACTTCGGCCCGATCGACGGCTGCGTCGATCACGAAGGTCGAGACCGACGTACCCGCGACGCGCGCAGCCCACTCGAGACGGGCCCGCTCCTCCGGCGACACTCTCGCCTCGAGCCGTTCAGTCTTGACCGCCATGACGGTCCCTCCACCTCGACGAAGTTGTACGGATAATCGTACGGACACTTGGCGATCCTGTCAAGGGGACACCCACCGACCATCGGGGCGTTCACCCGACGAGGAACCCTTGGTGGCACATGGTCTGGCAGTCAACGGCGAGCGCGCCGACCGAGGCTTAGAGTGCGCGGACACCCGCTCGATCAACTCGGACGAGCGCGGGGTCTCTGGAGGGGAAGACATGACAGGCGACATTCCCGCGGGTTGGTATGGGGACCCGATGGGCCGATACGAGCATCGTTACTGGGATGGCTCGACATGGACCGAGAACGTGGCGAGCGGTGGTCAACAAGCCGTCGACCCGATCGCATCCGTTCCCTTGGCGTCGGATTCGGGGGCGAGCGCCGTGGTCGCGGAGACACCGGCGACCGCCGCAGCAACCGCCCAGCCGACTGCTGCCGTCTCCGCACCGGCGGCCAACGTGCCGAGCGCCGCCGCGACGGTGCCGTTGAAGTTGTGTCCGCACTGCCAAGCACAGAGCGCGACCGCGGCAGCGGTATGTCCGAACTGCGGGAAGAATTACGTCAAGAAGAAGAAGTGGCCCTGGGTACTCGGGGCGATCTTCCTTCTCATGGTGATCGGGTTCGTTGGATGTGTCGCGGTGGTTGGGACCGTGGCTTCGAAAGCCGTCGACGCACTCAATGCCGAACAGGCTCGTCACGCGATCACGCCCGGTCAGTTCGCAGCAGTGCAACTCGGTACGTCCCGCAGTGGTGTGGTTCGTGAACTCGGCAAGTCACCCCAGAATGCGCAGGACTTCCTCCATCGAGGATTCCTCAATGGTCAGCCCGTCAACTCGTCGTGCATCTACTACAACAAGGCCGGCGGGAGCTTCGGCGACATCTATCAGTTCTGCTTCCAGAACGACGCGCTGGAATCGAAGAACGCGTATTAGCTGACGCCACGGCGAGCCCTCGAGGCCCCTCCCCCATCGCGCCGCGGCCCATAGTGTTGGCCAGAGGAGGCCGCTCATGGTGATGCGTCGGGTCGTTGGTGTGGTGCTCGTCGTGGTCGGCGCGGTGTGGCTGCTGCAAGGTCTGGACCTACTGGGCGGGTCCTCGATGACCGGCAACACCTTCTGGGCCGTGGTCGGCGCACCGGTGGTCGTGGTCGGTGTCGTACTGCTCTGGTCGACGAGTCGTTCGCGGAGCCGGAACGC
>JAENVU010000297.1 GCA_016650415.1 Acidimicrobiia bacterium | reverse complement strand
GCCCGGAACGGCCCGTACTGGTTGGGCTGGGACATCACCCGCGGCGTGACCCTCAACGCGACCGGCACCGGCGGCTACGTGGTCGACGGGTACGGCGGCGCGCACACCTTCCGGGTCGGGGGCAACGCAACACCCGCCGCGACCTCGGGCGGGCCCTACTGGCGGGGCTGGGGCATCGTGCGGGGAATTGCACTCGTTCCCGGCACCGGTGGGGGCTACATCATCGATGGCTTCGGGGGAATCCACACCTTCAAAGCGACCGGGTCGAGGCCTCCGGCACCCTCCGCAACGCCGTATTGGGCGCCGTTCGACCGAGCCCGAGGAGTTTCGACGTAGCCGCCGAGTAAGCTTGAGGACCCCGACGCCCTGCGAGAGGTCCTCTATGGCGAATCCCGAAGCCATCCGCGCGACCGTGGATGGGTACGTCAACGCCTACGGGACCAACGACCGTGGTGCGTTTCTTGCCCTCTGGGCGGACGACGGAGTGCTCGAAGACCCGGTCGGTACCCCGGCCCATCAGGGCCTCGAGGCGCTCGGGGCGTTCTGGGACAGTGCCCGCCAACTGGCCGACCGCATCGTGCTCAAGCCCCAGAGCATCACGATCGCCGGCTCCGAAGCAGCGATGGTCATGGAAATCAATGCCCACATGGGTGATGGGGGCATGGTGCTCCAGGCCGTTGACATCATGCAGTGCAACGACGCCGGGCAGTTGGAGAGCGTTCGCGCCTTCTGGGACATGGCTTCGGCCACACCCCTCACCCCCTGAACCACGGAGAACGACCCACCGCAACCGCGGCGGGCGCAGATTCCGACTGGCTCTTCCGGGAGTCGATCGGGCACAATGGAGACACGATGCAGGTCGAATCCCGTGATTCCGTTTCACTGAAGCCCGCCGAACTCGATGAGCTCGGCCAACTGCTTTCGGCAGTCGGGTTGTCGGGAATGGATACCCATCTCGAACACCACGTCGAGCACTTCCCGTTGATCGTGCTGGCCGCGGAGGAGGAGGACACCCACGGCTTCATGTTCGGTTCCCTCGAGCGCGTCGGTGGAACCCCGTGCATCCTGTGGGGCCTGGGCGCGGCCCGGAAGGGTCGGCAAGCCGGTTTGGCGGTCAAGGGCATGGTCGGCGAGTTGTACCGCCGAGCGGCGATCTCCTTCCCCGACGAAGACGTGCTGGTCGCCGGACGGATCGCGCACCCGGCCGCCTACGGACTCCTCCAGGGTCTGGTGGACGTCGTTCCCCGCCCGGAGTACGCGCCGACCGGTGAGGAACGGGCATGGGGTCGTCGGCTCGCCCGCCGATTCGGCTGCGACACGCGCTATGACGATCGAGCCTTCCGGGTCACCCCGAAAGGCAAGGGCAAGGCCATCCCGGAAGCGGTCCTCGACGCCAGCACGGTGAAGGGTGGCGGCAAGGCCGCGACCGCAGTCCTGGGCGAAGTCGACCCGATGCGCGGCGAGGCCGTCATCGCGTTCGGTTGGGCCACCGCGGATGCACTGGCGAACGGTCTCGGTCACGCCGACCGCTGACCGACTCGCTCACACGTCCAGCTCGGACCGCAACTGTGCGGCATCGTCGACCGGTGCCTGACAGACGAAGTCGGTACAGAGATAGGCCAGCGTCCGCTCGGTCAACGGGCGGCCGGCCAACAACGGCGTGAGTTCGACGCCAGTGCCATCCGGACTCCGGACACCCACGTCGTTGGTGCTGACCCGTGCGGCCCACGCGGCGACGAATGCGTCGTCCGCTCCGACAATGGCCAGTTCCGTCGCCGGCGTCACCGCCCGCTCGTAGGCGCCGAGCAGTCGACCGAACGAGGTCGGGTGCATCGCCATCGTCGGACCGAGCGCGGCGAGCAGTCGTCGCGATCCCGACGCGATCTCGGCGTCGCCGGTGATCGCCGCGAGTCGGAGCAACGCGTCGGCGGTCAAGGAGTTCTCCGACGGTGTCGCGTTGTCGAAGAAGTCCTGCGGTCGGGTGATCAGGGCCTCGGCATCCGCGCCGGTGGTGAACACACCTCCGCTTTCGGGGTCTCCGAACCGCGCTCGCAGATCCTGCGCGAGTTCGATCGCCGGGGCCAACCAGCGGACGTGGTCGAACTCCGCCATCGTCACGAGGGCACCGATCAGCGCGGCGTAGTCCTCGGCGTAGCCGAGCACGCGAGCGCCGCCATCGGCCTGCCACGAACGCAGCAATCTGCCTTCGCCGGACCGGAGATGCGTGACGAGGAACTCCAGGTTGGTGCGCGCCGCCTCCATCCAGTCGGCCCGGCCGAACGCGGCCGCGGCTTCGATCAACGAGCGAGTGAAGAGGCCGTTCCACGCGGTGAGTACTTTGTCGTCGAGACCGGGACGGACTCGGGTGGATCGGGCGGCGAGCAGTTGGGGGAGCGCCCGGCGGACGGCGTCGGGCCGGTCCTCGACCCGGTCGACCTGCGCGAGGATCGACCCGGAATATCCGGTGTGCGGATCGGTGAAATTCCCCGCATCGGTGACGCCGAAATAGCGGATCACCTCGGCCGCGTCATCGCCGCAGATGGCGGAGATCTCGTCGACGGACCAGAGGTAGAACTTGCCTTCGATGCCCTCGGAGTCCGCGTCCTGGGCGGAGACGAATCCGCCGCGGTCATGACGGAGATCGCGCAGCACGTAGTCGATCGTTTCTTCGACAACCTCGCGGTACCGGGCCCGGCCCGTGACCAGATGCCCGCGGAGGTACGCGCCGACGAGCAACGCCTGGTCGTACAGCATCTTCTCGAAGTGCGGGACCAACCACGTGGTGTCGGTGGAGTAGCGAGCGAATCCTCCACCCACATGGTCGTAGATCCCACCGGCGGCCATCGCGTCCAGCGTCGTGGTCGCCATCCGCATCGCGTCCGGCGTCGCGTCGGGTTCGACCTGATGACGCCGAACGAGGAAATCGATCGTCATCGCCGGCGGGAACTTCGGTGCGCGACCGAACCCACCGTCGACCGCGTCGAACAACGGGATGATGTTCTCGTACGCGCGGTCGAGCACGACCTGGGTCAACGTGTCGGGCGTACCGCTGAGCCGATCGCGCAACGTGTTCGCCTCGATCGCGTCCTGGAGTTTCGTCGCCTGCTCGAGCACGTCCGGCCGCTGAGTGGTCCAGATGTCGGCGACCGCTTCCATGATGCGAACGAATCCCGGCATGCCGTGGCGGTCGGCCGGCGGGAAGTACGTACCGCCGTAGAAGGGTTGGCCGTCGGGGGTCAGGAAGACCGTCATCGGCCAACCGCCTCGCCCGGTCATGGCTTGGACCGCGGCCATGTACACCGCATCCACGTCCGGGCGCTCTTCCCGATCCACCTTCACGTTCACGAAGAGCCGGTTCATGACCGCGGCGATGTCGGGATCCTCGAACGATTCGTGCGCCATGACGTGGCACCAGTGACACGCCGAGTACCCCACCGAGAGCAGGATCGGACGGTCTTGCTCACGGGCCCGGTCGAAGGCGTCGGCTCCCCACGGGTACCAGTCGACCGGATTCGCCGCGTGCTGGCGAAGGTACGGGCTGGTTTCGTCGGCGAGGCGGTTCACCCGACGGAGGCTAGATCCCGAGTTGCGCCAGGGCCGGTTCGACTCGCGATGCGACCGAGTTGATGAAGGCGGCTTGACCGGCGACATCGTCGGACTCGATCCGCCCGGCTTCCACCCAGAGTGCATCCTCGACCGGCGCGAATCGGTCCCGGACCTCCGAAAGGACCCCGTCCTCGCGCTCGACCCGATCCCGCAGGGCGGCGAACCGATGCCACATCGTCGGATCGGACAGCATCGGTGGAAGCGCAACCCGCGGGAAGGTCGGCACATAGATCGACGCGCACGGACTTCCGAGTGCGAACCACGCCCGAACCGACTCGGGCGAATGGCGGTCGACCGCGACGACCATCGCGGCGGTCGTCGCCTGGATCCCCCGGACGTGCATGCACACGGTGACGCCCCGGTGGTCATCGCCCACCTCGCTCGGAAGCGGCCTGCTCGGTTGGCTCGCCGCGGCCATCGGCTCACCCCAGGGTCCGGTCCCGTGGTCTCGGAGTGTGGCGACGATCGCGGCCGGATCGGGGGAGCGACCGGCGCGCTCGGTACCTGCGGTGGTGGCATCGAGTCGATGATCGGCGATCGTGGTCGGGATACTCGGGAGCCGCCACGATTGGATGTCCGTACCCGGAGCGACGTCGGCGGACGCACGCGACCAGTCGGTGGTGAGACTGACCCGGTTCGAGAGCGCCGCCGCCGTCGGCGCGGACCGCGCGGCCCACCGGCGATTGCACGTTTCGAGGACCCACGCGCCGGTGACATCGGCGATCAGGAACGAGGAGTCGTAGGGCTCGTCCGCACCCTCCTCACCGCTGCCGCCCTGCCCGTATCGTTCGATCAACTCGGTGAGGATCTCGAGCGCCTGCTCAGCCGAGGCCGCCCGTTCGAGACCGAGTCGAACCAGGTCCATTCCCAGGAGGGCCGCCGGACGACGACGCGGATTGTCCGTCGTCCAGATCTTCTCGTTGCCGATCACGACACCCGCAGCGTTGTACCCGTGTTCGACGCCCCACAGCCACGTGGGACGCGAACCGACGAAGCCCCGCGATCCGGCGTCGGGGATCTCCAGGTACTGGGTCGAGATCGTTCCCCCTGCCGCACGGGGAGCGAAGGTCTCGACGACCTGCGGTTCACCGGGAGGACGATCGGAGTTCTTGGCAAAGACCAAGGCGTCCGTGCCGAGGACACACAGCGAGTCACACATCGTCAGCCCGTTGCGCCGATTTCCCGAGCGAAGCCTTCGACCGAGAGCGGGGCTCCGGTGGCCGCGGCGACGAGGTCGTCCCAGCGAAGTGACCACCCCGGGGCGAACACCGCCGATTGAAGGAACCGGCCGACCTCCGGCCGATCGACGATGCCGCCGAACCGATCGACCAACGTCGCCTGGATCTGCGACGCGACCAACTCACCGAGGAGATAGTTCTGGTAGTACACCGGCGCCAACGCGACGTGGAGCTTCGCGGCCCAGTCCGGAGCGTCGCGTCCGTCGGGGCGGGTCAAGAGTTGGAAGCGTTCGACG
>JAENVU010000296.1 GCA_016650415.1 Acidimicrobiia bacterium | reverse complement strand
TGCGCGCCATGTCGGAGGCGAAGAACACGATCGACTCGGCAATGTCCTCCTGGGGTGGGATTTCGCCGAGCGGAATCTCGCGGGTGATCTCGGCGATCACCTCATCGCGGGTCAGCCCTCGAGACTGGGTCTGCCAGTCGACGTACATCTGCACATTCGGCCCCCAGATCCAGCCGGGCACCACCGCGTTGACCCGAATGTGGTCGCTCGCGACCTCGGTCGCGAGCGACCGGGTCAGTGTGATCAGCGCACTCTTGCTCGCGGCATAGCCCGCTTCATTGGGTCGGATCTTGCGGGCGCTCTGTGATGCGACCATCACGACGCTGCCGCCACCGGCTGCCCGCAGGGATGGCAGGCACGCGCGGGTCATGTTCACGGCACCGTAGAAGTTGACCTCGAAGATCTTGCGCCACGTGTCGAGGTCGGCGTCGGCCACCGCCTCGAAGGCGTCGCCCCGAAACGCGCTGTTGACCACGACGTCGATCCCGCCGCAGGTCTCGACGGCCTGGGCCGCGATCGCCTCACATTCCTCGGCGTGGGTCACACTGCCCGGCGCGGCGACCGCTCGGCCACCCGACGCATTGATCTCCGCGGCGACCTCACCGACCCGTTCGACGTTGCGGGCGACCAGGACGACCGCCGCGCCCTCGCGCGCCAACGCCAGCGCGCTGGCGCGACCGAGCCCCGGGCCGACACCGGTCACGACTGCCGTCTTGCCTTCGAGGAGCCCAGGTCTGGTCATGCCGAGGACGCCACCGGGGCCGGGCCGAACACCAGGACGGCGAAGGCCGCCGCGCGCAGGCGGTTGGCCCGTCCCTTGCTGTCTGCCACTGCTGCTCCCTGTTGTGGGTTCCCGACGGTGACGGATGGACGGATTGGCCACCCAGCCGGGTGCCAGGGTGACAGGATCTGGCCGTCCCCGGCAACCCAGGAGTTCCCGCATGATCAAACGCATCGGCTTCGTCGCCCGAAACCCCGCCCTGTCGATCGACGAGTTCCACACGCGGTGGCAAGGACCTCATGCCGATCTCGTGACCGACAGCCCCGCCGCCGCGGACCAGTTGCTGCGCTACGAACAACACCGCCGGACCGCCCGCGACTACGAACGCGCCGAATGTCCCTACGACGGGGTCGCCGTGCAGTGGTACCGGTCGTGGGACGGATTTCTCGCGATGCGGGAGGACCCGCGTCACGCCGAGGTCCGCGCCGACGCCGCCGACCTCTTTTCGGAGGTGCTCGAGGTCTTCACCGAGCCGGAGATGGAAGTCATCGCCGGGCCCGAAGACCGGGGCGAGCCCATCACGAAGCTCATCTGCGGGGTGCGTCACAAGGCCGGGATGACGCTGGAGGACTTCCACCGGTACTGGTGGGAAGTCCACGGTCCGCTCAACCGCGACACGCCGGCGGTCCGGAAGTACTTCATCCGGTACGAGCAGAACCATCGACTCCCCCAGGACTACGACCGCGCCGAATGCGATCTCGACGGCGTCACCATCGAGTGGTTCCGATCCGCCCGCGACTTCTTCGGCATGGCGGTCGACCCCGAGAGCCGGGACGTCATCCGTGCCGACGAGGAGAACTTCCTCGATACCGACGGTCTGGTCTGGCTCCTCACCGGCCCCGAGCGCGTCGTCCTCGACCGGCGCTAGCCACAACTCTCTACAAACAGAGTTCGGCCATGGTGCGCAGGGTGTTCGCATCGCCGTAGAGCAGGATCTGGGTCACACACGATTCACGCCACATCTCGAGGTCGTCCCGGATCTTCTCCTTGGGTCCGATCAACGCGGTCTCCTCGATGAGCGAGAGCGGGACCTTCGCCGCGGCTTCGTCCTTCTTGCCGGCGAGGTAGAGGTCCTGGATCTCCTTCGCCTCGGCCTCGTAGCCCATGCGCCCGAAGACATTCGCGTGGAAGTTCACCTCCCGGGCACCCATGCCCCCGATGTACAGCGCGAGCACCGGCCGGAGCATGTCGGCCGCCTCGGCGACGTTGTCGTGGAAGATGACGGGGACGGTCGCGGCGACGGTGAAATCGTCGAACGAGCGTCGCGCGCCCTCGCGCGCGAAGCCTTCGGACAGCGCAGTTCGATAGAAATCGTCGATCTTGGGCGAGTAGTAGATCGCGAGCCAACCGTCGGCGATCTCAGCGGTGAGGGCCACGTTCTTCGGTCCCTCGGACGCCAGATAGATCGGCAGGTCCTCCCGCAACGGGTGGGTGATGGATCGCACCGCCTTGCCGAGCCCGGTCCCACCGGGATACGGCAACCGGTAGTGATCGCCGTCGTAGGTCACCGGCTCCTTCCGGGCGAGGATCGTGCGGATGATCTCGACGTATTCGCGGGTCCGAGCGAGCGGCTTGGCGTAGGGCTGGCCGTACCACCCCTCCACCACCTGGGGACCCGATGCGCCCAGGCCGAGGATGAACCGACCGTTGGTGAGATGGTCCATCGTGATCGCCGCCATGGCGGTCGCCGTCGGCGTGCGGGCCGACATCTGGATGATCGAGGTTCCCAGCTGGATCTTCGAAGTCCGGGAGCCGTACCAGGCCAACGGCGTCAGCGCATCCGAGCCGTAGGCCTCCGCAGTCCAGGCGGTGGAGTAGCCCAGACGTTCCGCCTCGAGCAGGAGTTCGCCGGCCCCGACGGGCGGCGACGCACCCCAGTAACCGATCATGAATCCGAGATCCAGGTGCTTGGTCATGGCGCTGGAGGCTATTCGGTGCCGGCGACCCCGGGTTCGGATGGTCCGTTCCCCAGTTCGGCCACGATCGACGCCCGCACGTCGTCCCCCACCCGGAACCACACGCGAATCTCCGCGCCGGACGTCACCGTCGTGATCTCGCACTCCTCGTCCTCGGACACCCCGGCGCCGAACTCGATCGAGGCTCGCGCGACGGTGCGGGTGGCGCCGCGCGCGCGCAGCCAGTCCTCGATCGGCACCCAGTAGACCGCGTTGTTGATGTGGCCGAGGACATCGATGTCCGAACTCCGTCTCGGCCACGGGATCCGGATCGCATCGGCCGGCGGTCGCGGATGCGTGAGTCGGGCACTCACCCGATGGTCGCGAACCGATTCGCCGTACACCGCGAAGAACTCGGGGGCGAGGGCAACCGGCGCCCGGGTTTCGACGTCGACCGACACCCAGACGGCACGAGCGCGAAGGAGTTGGTCGAGCCCGGGAGCCGTGCCCGCGATGACGGTGGTGCGCTCGGCCCACCGGCCACCGACGCCGCTGCACCAGGTCCGGACGTCCAGATCCGTGTCGAGCCGAGGCAGACGCGCGATATCGAGGTTCATGCGCCGCAGGACCCACCCGCGTCCGGCCGGGAGCGCCGCGTCGGCGCTGTCGTCCGCGGCAACGTCCTGGAGGTAGCGCGCCGCGGCGTCGAGCCGGAGCCGTCCGGACGCGGTCGTGTCTCCCAACCGGACTCGCTGACGCATCTCGTAGACGCGCCCGTCACCGGTAGGGGTCATTGCGTCACCGCGACCAGACCCGCGACCAAGGCATCGACATATTCAGGTTCACCGCGCGGCCCGAAGCCACGCACCCGGGGCGGCAACTCCACCTGCACGCCACCGCCGCGGCTGAGGTTCACCGGGTTGGCGGCGTGGAGCCCGCGGAGCTCTCTCGGGATCACGTCGATGTCATCCACCACTTCGAAGCCATCGAGCGCGTCCCGCAAACACCCGGCCGTTCGCGCCGCGAGATCCCGGTTCGCCCCACCGAGCAGCAGCCGAGTCCAGTACCCCTCGCGGCCGTACCCGTGGATCGAGATCACGACGTCGACATGTTCCAGGAACCCCCGGAGGTTCGGCGCCGCAGTGGGGTCGCAGAGGTGTGACGGCACGTGCCACTGGAGATCCTCGGGCTGTTCCACCGTGTAGAGCGACGCGCCCGCCGCGGTCGCAGCGCGGCGTGCCACCTCGGCAGTGCCGCGCTCCAGCGAGCCACCGTGCAGGGCCAGGAATCCGAACTGTGACCGGAGCTCGCACGTCTCGACCACTCCGTCGTGCGCGAGCAGGTCGGCGAGCATGGGGAGAACCTACGAGACGGACAACGCCGCGGTCAGGCGATCCAGTTCGGAGACGTCGTCGGTCGTGGGTACCAGGATCAGCTCGTCGGCGTCGGTCTCGGACAGCTCCGCCACCGCATCGCGCAGAGCCCCGGCGTCGTTGAGTCGGCACAGGCCGGCCATGGCGTTCGCGGCCGCGTCGCCGAACGTACTGAGGTAACTGCACGCGTACCCGTGGAGCCGCTCCGGCGCGTCCGACCCCAGCGCGAACCAGGTGGACGTCGCGAGCCACGGCCGGTCGCGGCGACCCGCATCGGACCACGCGGCCTGCACCGCCGCGAAGGTGCGCCGGACGGCATCGACGTCGGGCGCCAGATCGAATCCCGAGAGCCCATCGGCCCACTGTGCCGACCGGGCCAACGACTTCGGCCCCATCGCCGCGGTCAGGATCGGCGGTCCGCCGGCTTGCACCGGGGCGGGGCCGATCGGCGGGACGCCGTCGACCACGACCTCACCGTTCCACGCCTGCCGCAGATGACTCACCTGCTCGTCGAGCCGGGCGAAGCGATGATCGGTGAGCGCGCCCACCGCGGCATAGTCCTGATCCCGCCCGCCGACGCCCACGCCGAGCGTAAGTCGCCCTTCGGACAGCACATCGATCGTCGCCGCCTGCTTGGCGACCCGGACCGCGTTGTGGCTCGGCAGCACCACGATCGTCGACACGATCCGCACTCGCCGCGTGGCCGCGGCGGCGAATGCCAACGAAGCGAAGAG
>JAENVU010000295.1 GCA_016650415.1 Acidimicrobiia bacterium | reverse complement strand
CCCTTCGCCTTGAACGTCGTGAGCACCGGCGCGCCGAGCGTGTCGGCCAACTCGAGGACTGCGTCCATCTCGAAGCGGGCGCCGTGGCCAACGACGATCACCGGCCGGCGCGCGCCTTCGATGAGGTCCAACGCGTCCTGGAGTATCGCGGCGGGCGGCGCGATCCGGGTATCGGCGACCCGGCCGACCGGCGACGACGCGCGCGCCGAGTCGCCGACGACCTTCACCTGCACTTCGTCCGGGAAGACGAGGTGGGCAACGTCGCGCTGGACGGTCGCATGCTTCAACGCGAGGGTCATCAACTCGGCGTGGTCCGAGTCGGGGAGCACGGTCTTGGAAAAGGAGGACACGGCCGCGAACGCGCCGTTGAGGTCCACGTCCTGGAACGCGCCGCGTCCGAGCACCTTCGACGGCACCTGACCGGAGATGGCGAGCACCGGTGCGCGGTCGGCCTTGGCGTCGTACAAGCCGGTCAGCAGATTCGTCGAGCCCGGTCCGGCGATCGCGAAGCAGGCCGCGGGCCGCCCGGTCAGCTTGCCGTACGCCGAGGCCGCAAACGCCGCCGCGCCTTCGTGGCGAATCCCGACGAACGTCAGATCCCCGGCTTCCTCGGCGCGCCGCATCGCATCGGCGAACCCGAGGTTGGAGTGGCCGACCATCCCGAACACGTGGGTGACGCCCCACTCGACCATCGTCTCCACCATGACGTCCGAGACGGTGCGCTCGTGGGGCGCGTCGGCGGGGAGGCCGACGTAGATGCCGTCCGCCCGCACCTCGAGTGGAAAGCACGCGGGCGCGTCCGAAAAGCCGGACGGGGGAGTTCCGGTCAGTGGGTCGTAGTCGTACCCGTGCCAGGGGCATCGGAGCAGCCCCTTCTCGATGGATCCCTCGCCGAGCGGGCCGCCCTGATGGGGGCAGTGGTTGTCGAGCGCGCCGTACTGGTCGCCGACCCGGGTGAGCGCGATCGAGTGCGTGCCCGCGACCACCGTCCGAACCCGTCCATCGGGCAGGTCGTCGAGCTCCGCGACCTTGTGGAACACCAGGCGCTTGGATTCCTGGGTCATCTGAGCCACCCCCGAGCCGGAGCGAGGAACGAGCGGAGGCGAGCAGTCGCGGAGCGAGCGCACGTCTGGACAGCGGGACGGAGTGCGAGCGGAGCGACCATCAGGGCGCTCACAACATCACCCCGCCGTACTCGATGCCGGTGAGATGGGCCATCTCGCGGTCGAAGGTGGTGAGATCGTCGGCGGAGAACTCGCGCAGGTGGTCGTGTCCGCAGGCGCGGGCGAGAATCTGCATCAGCTCCACTGTCGCACGCAGGAAGCGATTGAGCCGTTCGGACGCTTCGTCGACCGGGAGCCGGGCGCGCAGGTGCGGCTTCTGGGTCGCGATGCCGACCGGGCAGTTGTTGGTGTTGCAGGCGCGCATCCCGAGACAGCCGATGGCCTGAATCGCCGAGTTCGCAACCGCGACTGCATCGGCGCCGAGCGCGAGCGCCTTGGCGAAGTCGGGCGCGTGGCGGAGACCGCCGGTTGCGACGAGCGTGATGTCGCGTCGGTTGCGCCGGTCCAGATGCCGACGGGCGCGGGCGAGCGCGGGAATGGTCGGGACTGAGATGTTGTCCCGGAACAGGAGTGGTGCCGCGCCGGTTCCGCCGCCGCGCCCGTCGAGGATGACGTAGTCCACACCGATCGCCAGTGCCGCGTCGAGGTCCTCTTCGATGTGTTGGGCCGAGAGCTTGCAGCCGATCGGAATGCCACCGGACCGCTCGCGTACCTCGTCGGCGAACCGGCGGAAGTCGTCGACGGAGTTCCAGTCGGGGAAGCGAGCCGGCGAGATCGCGGCGGTCCCTTCGGGCAGGCCGCGCACCTGGGCGATCTTGCCGACGACCTTGTCGCCGGGGAGATGGCCACCGGTGCCGGTCTTCGCGCCTTGTCCACCCTTGAAGTGGAATGCCTGGACCTTCTTCAGCACGTCCCAGTCCCAACCGAAGCGGGCCGACGCGAGCTCGTAGAAGTAGCGGCTGTTCTCCGCTTGCTCCTCCGGCAGCATGCCGCCCTCTCCGGAACAGATCCCGGTGCCGGCGAGCTCCGCGCCGCGGGCGAGCGCGACCTTCGCTTCCTGGGAGAGCGCACCGAAACTCATGTCCGAGACGAAGAGCGGGATGTCGAGCCACAGGGGTGTGTCGGCGTTCGGACCGATGCACACCTCGGTGCCGACCGCCTCTTCGTCCAGCCTCGGCAACCGTGCGAGTTGGGCGGTGACGAACTGAATGTGGTCCCACTTCGGCAGTTCGTCTCGTGGCACCCCCATCGCGCCGAGCGGACCGTGGTGACCGGTCTTGGTCAGTCCGTTCCCCGCGAGCTCGTGGATGTACGCGACGAAGGGTTCTTCCGGCACCATGTGCGGGTCCTGGTAGTAGCCCTGATACACGTCGGGTGTGTAGGGCTGCGGGTGGCGCATCGAGAACTGCAACACCTCGGTTCGGTTCACGAAGAGGTCGTCGCCCTCGACCGCGCTGGTGAACTTCTCGAGTGCCTCGGCGTTGTTGTAGGCGCTCACTCCGGATTCGATGCGGTAGTCCCACCCGTGGACTCCGCAGATCAGGTCGTCGCCCTGCACGTGACCGTCGGCGAGGAGCGCGCCCCGGTGGAGGCACCGGCCGTAGAGCACCGAGTGCTCGTCGTCCTGGCGGACGATCACGAGGTCGATTCCTTCGACGGTCACACCGATGGGTTGGCGGTCGGGGACCTCGCTCCAGGTCGCGATCTTCACCATTTCCATGGAGTGCCTCCTCGGTCCTGCCCGCGGATCGTGTGGGGGTGTCGTCTCGGGACGGGTTCGATCGTTGCACCGAATCGCTCCGGGTGCATCAGCGACCGGCTTCGAGCGTGTCTACCCTGAGACGATGGCAACCAAAGACGGCCCCGTCGGCCCCTATCCCGCGCGCGTGAACTCCACCGACGATGAGGTCGACTACGACAAGCTGCGGCGGCGCGTGCTGTGGAAGATGCCGTCCGGCCTCTACATCGTAGGGAGCACCGACGGCGGCGATCGCCGCAACGGCATGACGACGAACTGGATCACCCAGCTGAGTTTCGATCCGAAGTGGATCGGCGTCGGAATCGAACGCGACGCGTTCACCCACGAGCTCATCGAGGCCGGCCAGGTCTTCAGCGTCTGCCTCATCGACCAGGAGGACCGCGCGATCGTGCGGAAGTTCACCAAGCCGGTCGAGGTGGACCTCGCCGCGAAGACGCTCAACGGCTTCGCGTACGAGGAGCATTCGACGGGGGCGCCCGTGCTCACCCAGTCGGTCGCGTTCCTCGACTGTGAGGTGCGTGATCGCATGGAGATCGGCAACCACACCTTCTTCGCCGGCGAAGTCGTCGACTGCGACTTCCTCAAGGACGAAGCCACCCCGGTCTTGTCCATGTCGGACACCCGGATGAATTACGGGGGATGACGTGAATTACGGGGGATGACGTGTTGCTGACGCGGCGGTAGCCTCCGCGCATGACTGACGCCGTGGTTGGTGCGCGCGAGAGCTTGCCGAAGAAGTGGTTGTACGTCCTGGCGACGACCAACCCGCCCAAGGGCACCCTCGATCCGGTGT
>JAENVU010000294.1 GCA_016650415.1 Acidimicrobiia bacterium | reverse complement strand
CACAACCCCGCGTGCAGCCTCGTCCACATGGTCGGCGACACGGTCGCGATCGTCGTCCACGGCACGGTGGAGTGGATTGGTCGCGGCCATGCCGACCACGAGGAGATCCACTCGATCTGGACGTCGGTGTATGACTCGGACCCGTACTCCTGGGGCAACGACATCGTCTTGTTCCGCGCTGAGCCAGCCGCCATGTGGGCCTACGCGCAACGCCCCAACGACTTCCCCGAGTAAAACGCTTCATGCCGCGACGCGCAAGGAGTTGCGCCGGTTGGGTGGTCGAGAGGTCGACACCGCGGGAGACGGGTTCTTCGCCACTTTTTGGCAGCCTGCCAGGCGCTCGCGCAGCCGAAGCAATCACCGCGGCACGAGAGCCACGAGCTGGCGACCGAGAGATCGCTGCGGCTCGGCGCACAACGGGACAAAGTGCCGCACTGATTCATGCCAAACGGAACATGCAGCGAGCACCATGGAGTCCGCACAGTTGGCCTGCTAGTGCGGTGGGAGCAGCGCCGTGCTCGATCTCGTCTGATTCGGCCCTGGGCTTGCTCTTGACCCTCCTACTTATCGAGCAACGGGGGCACACGTCTTGACGCGCGTTCATCCTGTCGATCCGGCTGGGACAGACCACCACGCGGCGGTCCCGGTGCGCGGCCGGACCCCGAAGTGGGTGCGACTCCTCCTGCCGACCCTGCTGTTCGTCGCCTGGCTCGTCGGAGTGGCGGTGGGTGGCCCCTATTTCGGCAAGGTGGATGAGGTCTCATCGAACGATCAGACCAGCTACCTGCCGGAGTCGGCCGACGCCACCCGGGTCCAGAGACTCCTCGGCGAGTTCGACGACTCCGGTGCGATCCCCGCCATCATCGTGTTCGTCAGCGACGATCCGTTGACCGAGGCGCAGCTGACCGCCATCTCTGACGACCTTGCGTCCCTTCCCAATTCGCCCGGCGTGGAAGCAGAGATCTCCCCAGCCATCCCGTCGGAAGACGGGCGAGCGGTGCAGGCGTTCGTCCCGATTCAGTCCAACGCCGACATCGGCGATACGGTGGCCTCCATCGGCGACTCGCTGAGGGCATCTGCGCCCCGCGGGGTCTCGGTGCATGTGACGGGGCCGGCCGGTTTCACCGCTGACCTGATTGCGGCCTTCGCCGGCATCGACACCATCCTCCTCGGCGTCGCGCTTGCGGCGGTCTTCTTCATCCTGATTCTCGTCTATCGGTCCTTGCTCCTCCCGATCGCGGTGCTGTCTACCAGTCTCTTCGCGCTCTGCGTGGCTCTGCTCAGTGTGTGGTGGCTTGCGAAGGCCGGGATCCTGCTGCTCAGCGGTCAGACGCAGGGAATCCTGTTCATTCTGGTGATCGGCGCAGCGACCGACTATTCCCTGCTCTTTGTCTCCCGATACCGCGAAGAACTGCGCGTCAATACCGATACGTGGGTGGCCAGCATCCGCGCCCTTCGCGGATCGTTCGAACCCATCATCGCCTCGGGCGGCACGGTCATCGCAGGTCTGCTCTGCCTCCTGCTTAGCGATCTCAAGTCGAACAGCGCGCTCGGGCCGGTGGCGTCGATCGGCATCATCTTCGCGATGCTTGCGGCGCTCACCCTGCTCCCCGCCATGCTATTCGCACTCGGTCGCGCCGCGTTCTGGCCGCGGCGACCGACATTCGAGCCTGACGTGGTCGCCGCCGAACGCGGCATGCCGTCGCGGGGCATATGGACCAGGCTCGCGAAGCAGATCCGGCGCCGACCGCGCCTGATTTGGACGGTGACGACCGCGATCCTGCTCGTCGGGGCAGTCGGTCTCACGCAGCTGAACGCGGTCGGCGTGCCGCAGTCGGACCTGGTGCTCGGGGCGTCGGAGGCGCGCGACGGCCAGACCGTGCTCGGCGAGCACTTCCCGGCCGGATCCGGTAGGCCCGTCCTCGTCGTCGAGGAATCGGCTCTCCAGGACGCCGCGGACGTGCTGCTGGCTCACGTGGGGATTGAGGCAGTCACCGTTCGGTCGGCCGATTCCCCGAGCGGCTCGGCGAGCGTCACCCAAGAGGGGATCGTCGCGTTCGGGCCCCCCGGCACGCCAGCGCCGGAACCGACGGTGGTGGGCGGCGATGTACTGCTGCAGGCAACGCTCACCGATGCCGCAGACTCCGACGCAGCAGCCAGCACGGTTCGCGATCTCCGGGCCGAGCTCCGCGGCACGGCAATCGTCGGCGGCGTCACGGCCACCGCGATGGACACGAATGACGCATCGATCCATGACCGGAACCTCATCACCCCGGTGGTGCTGGGCGTGATCCTGGTGATCCTCATGCTGCTCCTCCGCTCGGTCGTTGCGCCCGTCTTGCTGGTGCTCAGCACCGCGCTCTCGTTCGGCACAACCCTCGGCGTCGCCGCGCTCGTGTTCAATGGCATCTTCCGGTTCCCGGGCGCGGACCCCGCGGTGCCGCTGTTCGGTTTCATCTTCCTGGTGGCGCTCGGGATCGACTACAACATCTTTCTGATAACCCGGGTGCGCGAGGAATCGATCGAGCACGGGACTCGCGAAGGGATCGTGAGGGGCCTCGCGATCACGGGCGGTGTGATCACCTCGGCCGGTCTCGTCCTCGCGGCGACGTTCGCAGCTCTGTCGGTGATCCCCATCCTGTTCCTCGTCCAGATCGCCTTCATCGTTGCAGTCGGAGTCCTGCTCGACACGTTCGTTGTGCGTTCGTTGCTCGTGCCAGCACTCACCTACGACATCGGACGAGCCATCTGGTGGCCGTCGAAGCTCTCTCGCGAAACGAGCGCGGATCATCGTTAAGACGCACCGCAGAGGCGCAGCGGCACCGTCGCCTAATGTCGCGCTCGCCGCGGCACTGAAATGGAGCATCCACAATGAACGTCCTCGTCTCCGCCGCATCGCAGCACGGCGCCACCCAGGAGATCGCGAGCGCCATCGCGGATGAGCTCCGTGACGCGGGCCTGCCGGGGAAGCATTTGACCTGGTTGGGACCAGAACGATTCGAGTGACGTCGGCGGCGGACTGCACGGTGGCATCAGTGGCCTTCACAGCCGCAACGGGGAACCGAACCCTCGAATGCCCCTGAGGATCGAACGGGATAGGACGGCGCCGGCACGCAGAGGAGCACTCTAATGAATCTCGGGCTGACCGAAATGCTGCGCTACAACGCTT
>JAENVU010000293.1 GCA_016650415.1 Acidimicrobiia bacterium | reverse complement strand
GCGAGCCTCGAGGAGCAGGGGCTCGGCTGGAAGAACTCCTTCGGTACCGGCACGGGCGACGACGCGATCACGAGTGGGCTGGAGGGCGCCTGGACGAACGATCCGACGAAGTGGGACAACGGCTTCTTCGACAACCTCTTCGGCTATGAGTGGGAGCTGACGAAGAGCCCGGCGGGCGCGTACCAGTGGAAGCCGAAGGACGGCGCCGGCGACGGCACCGTGCCCGACGCGCACGACCCGGCGAAGACGCACCCGCCGATGATGCTCACGACCGACCTCGCGCTGCGCGTCGACCCGGTCTACGGGCCGATCTCGAAGCGCTTCCACGAGCAGCCCGAGGAGTTCGCGGACGCGTTCGCCCGGGCCTGGTACAAGCTGACCCACCGCGACATGGGACCCGTGTCGCGTTACCTTGGCGCGCTGGTCCCCGACGAAGAGCTCATCTGGCAGGACCCCGTCCCTGCTGTCGATCACGACCTGATCGGGCCCGACGATATCGCGACCCTGAAGGACCGGATCCTCGGGTCGGGCCTGTCGGTCTCGCAGCTCGTCGCGACCGCCTGGGCGGCCGCATCGACGTTCCGGCGGAGCGACATGCGCGGCGGGGCGAACGGAGCTCGCCTCCGCCTCGCGCCGCAAAAGGACTGGGCGGTCAACGACCCGGCCGAACGGGCGGGCGTGCTGAGGACCCTGGAGGGAATCCAGGAGGACTTCAACGGCGCCGAGTCGGGTGGCACGCGGGTCTCGCTCGCCGACCTCATCGTCCTGGGCGGTTGCGCGGCGGTCGAGCAGGCGGCGAGCGCCGCCGGGCACGACGTGCAAGTCCCGTTCTCGCCGGGGCGAACCGATGCCGGCGCGGAGCAGACCGACGTCGAAGCCTTCGCGGTGCTCGAACCGAGCGCCGACGGGTTCCGCAATTACTTCCGCGCCGGCGACAAGCGACGTCCTGAGGATCTTCTGATCGACCGTGCGAGCCTGCTGACCCTGACTCCGCCCGAGATGACCGTCCTCATCGGCGGCCTCCGGGTGCTGAACGCGAACACCGCAGGGTCGACCCACGGCGTCCTCACCGATCGGCCCGGTACGTTGTCCAACGACTTCTTCGTGCACCTGCTCGACATGCGCACGGAGTGGCGGGTCTCGGCTGCCGAACACGTCTACGAGGGGTGCGATCGCACCACGGGCGCCGTCAGGTGGACGGCGACGGCCGTCGACATGGTCCTGGGATCGAACTCGGAGCTCCGAGCCGTCGCCGAGGTCTACGCGTGCGACGACGCGCAGCAGAAGTTCGTGCAGGACTTCGCGGCCGCGTGGAACAAGGTCATGAATCTCGACCGGTTCGACCTCGCCTGATCGACCTCGTCTCCGGGAGCTGCAGAGTCGCCAGAAACACGGAATACCCCTAGGGGTATCTTGGTTCCTGTCAGTGACCGAACCGAAGGCCCGTGGCGACACGGCGGAGGAGGTACCTGATGATGGAACGGAACGAAGGATTGATCGACCGACTCGTACGCGTGCTGGTGTTGGCGCCACTGCTCGTGCTCGCGGCGGTCGCGGTCGGCGTCGGCTCGGTGGCCGGGATCGTCGCGCTCGCCGTGGCGGCCGTGATGCTCGTCACGGGTGTGTCCGGGTACTGCCCGATCTACGCCGTGCTCCACCGCCGGACCAACGGCTCGCCGGTCTCGAACTGACAGAGGTCGTTCCTCGAGTTGCGCGTCGGTACGACCGGCGAGTGGAGAGCACTCCGTTTCCGCCCGTCCCCGTTCAGTATCGAGTGGATGACGGCAGTCGCTACCGTGGCTGCTCGTGAACCTGCGCGATTCCTTCAGCATGAGACAGCGGCCACGCGGGCTGTTCAAGTGGATGCTGCGCCTCCCGGTCCCGCTCTTCCGCATGCGACTCGGATGGATCTTCGGTGAGCGCTTCGTATTGATCACCCATCGCGGTCGCCGGTCGGGAACGCTGCACCAGACGCCGGTCGAAGTGGTCCAACACGACGGGCCCGGACATGAGTACATCGTGTGTTCGGGGACCGGCCCAACCGCCGATTGGTATCGAAACCTGGTCTCCTCGCCCGCCGTCGAGATCCAAGTGCGCAATCGCCACTGGGAACCTGCGCAACGGATGCTCGACAACGTTGAGGCCGCGCGTCGCTTCCATACCTACGAGACCCTGCACCCGCGCACTGCAGGACGACTGCTGCGAACAATGGGTCGGTCCTACGACGGAAGCGACGCCGGGCGCGTGGCGATGATGGCCTCGATGCCGATGGTGGCCTTCAGTGATCAGCCGCGCCGCTAGGTTGTGTGCGCCCCAAGCGCGACGAGAGACCGAGATGAGCGACAACGCACGATTGATCGACCCCTCGTTCTGGCGTCAGCCGCTCGCCGAACGCATGCAGGAGTTCATACCCATCCGGGAAGCCGGTCCGTTCGCGTCCGCATCGTTCGACAACCCGATGACCGGGCAGACCGAGCACTTCCACGTTGTCACCCGGTACGCCGAGTTGGTCGACATCAGCAAACGGCCCAAGGAGTTCTGCTCGGGCAAGGGCGCGGTCGCGATCCCGGACCTGCCCGAGGCCGCGCTCGACTTCTTCGGTTCCTTCATCAATATGGACGACCCGCGCCACGCCCGGCAGCGCGCCATCGTCGGCCGCTCGTTCACGCCACGCCAGCTCCAGAGCGTGCTCGACTCGGTCGACACCATCTGTACCGAGGTCATCGACGGCTTCTGTGAGGCCGGAGCGGTGGATCTCGTCGAGGTCCTCTCGCAGCCGTTCCCCCTTCTCGTGATCTGCGACATGATGGGGATTCCCCGCAGCGAGTTCGACACGGTCCTCAAGGCGACGAATGTGATCCTCGGCGGCGGCGATCCGGAGTTCATGGGCGACGGCGACCCGATGCTGGCGATGTTCGAGGCCGGTATGAGCCTCACGAACCTGATGAACGAGTTGGTCGAGGAACGCCGCGCGCATCCCACCGACGATTTGACCTCGCAGTTGGTGCACAACGATCTGGGGGAGGAGTTGCTCGCGCCGAACGAGATTGCCCCGTTCTTCATCCTGCTCGCGGTGGCGGGGAACGACACCACGCGCACCGCGATCAGTCACGGCGTCCATCTGCTGTCACAGTTTCCCGATCAGCGTCGTCTCTGGCAGGACGACCTCGAGGCGATGACGCCGAGCGCGGTGGAAGAGATCGTTCGGGTCGCGTCGCCGGTCACGTTCATGCGCCGTACCGCGACGACCGACGTGACGATCTCCGGTCACGACTTCACCGAAGGCGACAAGGTCGTCCTGCTCTACGGGGTGGCGAACCGCGATCCGCGTGCCTTCGACGATCCGGAACAGTTCGATGTCCGCCGGAGCCCGAACCTGCATGTGGGTTTCGGAGGGCCGGGACCGCACTTCTGCCTCGGCGCCCACCTCGCCCGGCGTGAACTGGCGGTCGCGTTCCGTCAGATCCTGACTCGGTTGCCGGACCTCGAGTTGACCGGCGATCCGGTGCCGCTCGACGCGCAGGGCATTCCACTGGTGGGAGGTATCAAACGGCTCCCCGTTCGGTTCACCCCGACCGCACCGATCGCTTGACGGGTCGAATGTGCCTAAGGTCCGGGGATGAGTGAAGCAGCCGAGCGCGCGTATCAGAAGTTCCTCACCGATGTCGGCAACGACGAAGGGGTCGGGGAATGGTTCGAGGTCACCCAGGACCAGATCGACAAGTTCGCGGACGTGACCCACGACCATCAGTTCATCCACGTCGACCCGGAGGCCGCGAAGAACACGCCGTTCGGCTCGACGATCGCCCACGGTTTCCTGACGCTCTCGATGCTCACCCATTTGGCGAAGGGCGCGAGCAGTGCACCCGAGGACCCGAGCCGCTACGAGGGGGTCCTGATGGGCATCAACTACGGGTTCAACCGCGTGCGGTTCGTGAGCCCGGTGAAGGTGGGCTCGCGGATCCGAGCTCGCGCCGTGACGGCCAACGTCGAACTCAAGGGCAGTGCAATCGAGACGACTCGCAACTTCACCGTGGAGATCGAAGGTGAAGACAAGCCGGCGCTCGTCGCGGAGTGGGTCACCCGGACGATGTACGGCTGACCCAGCTCAGCGCATCGAACGGAACGCGGCTCGCACCTCGGCGGTGAACAGTTCCGGCTGCTCGAAGGCGGCGAAGTGTCCGCCGCGGTCCAGTTCGTTGAAGTGGCGAAGATCCGCGAAGCGGGTCTCGGCCCAGCGCCGCGAACAGCGGAAGATCTCGTGCGGGAAGATCGAGATGCCGCTCGGCACGTCGATCGGGCTGAAGTCGATGTCGCTGAAGGACTCCCAGTAGAGCCGGGCTGAACTCGCGGCGGTGTTGGTGAGCCAGTACACCATCACGTTGTCGAGCAGTTCGTCGGCGGTGAGTACGGAGAGCGGGTCGCCGTCGCAGTCCGTCCAGGACCAGAACTTCTCGACGATCCACGCCATCTGCCCGACGGGGGAGTCCGCCAGTCCGTAGCCGACGGTCTGCGGTCGGGTGGACTGCTGCGTCGAGTAGCCGTTGTCCCGGGTCATGTAGTGCTGGAGTCCGGCGACAGCCGACTGTTCCCTGGGCGTCATCTCCTCGGGGGTCGAGGGGATCACGAGCGGCATGTTCACGTGGATGCCGGCGAGATGATCGGTGTGATCCACGGCGATGCGCTGGGTCACCATCGAGCCCCAGTCGCCGCCCTGCGCGCCGAAGCGGTCGTAGCCGAGCCGGAGCATGAGCTGCTCCCACGCTGCCGCGATCTTCGGGACGCCCCATCCGGTTCCTCGGGGTGCGTCGGACCAGCCGTAGCCGGGGAGCGACGGGATCACGAGGTGGAACGCGTCGGTCGCGTCGCCGCCGTGTGCGACTGGATCCGTGAGCGGTCCGATGACCTTCAGGAACTCCACGACCGAGCCGGGCCAGCCATGGGTCATCACGACGGGGAGCGCGTCGGCTTCTGGCGAACGCACGTGCAGGAAGTGGATGCCGACGCCGTCGATCTCGGTGCGGAACTGGGGGAAGGCGTTGAGTCGCGTTGCCAGGCGGTGGCCGTCGTGGGTGGTGGACCAGTGCTCGGCGAGCTCTCGGGCGAACCGAAGCGGCATGCCCTGACTCCAGGGTGCGTCGGTGCCGACGACGGTCTCTTCGTCGGGCCAGCGGGTCAGGCGAAGGCGGGCGGCCAAGTCGTCCAGCTGCTCCTGGGCGATCTCGACGGTGAAGGGAACGATCTCGTCGGTCATGGACCCGGACGGTAGATGGTCGGTTCCGAGCGCGGTGAGTCAGCAGTCCTGGGCGCCCGGATCGGCTCCTGCTCGAGGCCGGTTCGGATCAGCCGGCGGCGGGATCCTGGTCGAGGAGGGGGAGCCCGGCGGCGGCCCAGGCGTTCATCCCGCCTTCGAGATCGACGATGTCGGTGTAGCCCAGGCCGGTGAGTGTGGTCGCGGCCTCCGCCGACATGTTGCCGGAGCGGCAGTACAGGACGATGGGCGCGTCGAGGTCCGCCGGGAGCGCATCCCATTGCGCGATCTCGTCGAATGGCACGAACGCGTCGGTGCCCGCGATGTGGCGCTCGTAGGGGATGTGGACGTTCACGACGGGTGCGTCGGGGTGCTCGGTCATGAACTGCTGGAACTCGGCGGGTGCGAGCAGCCGAACGGTGTCGCCGGTCGACGTCGAGGTCGGGGCATCGGTGGCGGGCGGAGTGGAGGTCGCATCGGAGCTGTTCCCCGAGCCACAGGCACCGAGGACCAGCAGTGCGACGACGACGAATCCGACGGCGCGGATGCGATGGGTGTCGGGCGTCATGCTCACACGTTAGCGACGCTGCAGTCCGTCTCGACCCGCGGTCGGAAGTCAGTTCCGGATCGCGGGATCCTGGCGGTAGAAGTCTCGGAGTACCTCGTAGAGCGCGGGCTCGCGGTGTCGAAGTTGTTGGGGCATGTCGAAGAACGCTTCGGTGGCGACCGCGAAGAACTCGGCGGGGTTGGTCGCGCCGTAGTCCTGGAGCGGCGGCCGTTCGGTGCCGCGTTGGAGCGCGGTGAACGCCTCGGTGCACACGGCCTGCCAGCGGTCGTGGTCGACCCGGCCGCCAAGGGGAGGTGTGCCGTTCACGATGCCGTCGGCCATGTCGAGCTTGTGGGCGAACTCGTGGAATACGACGTTGTGACCGCTCCCGGGGTGGCGAGCGGCGTGCTCGCACTGGTCCCACGCCAGCAGCACCGGACCGCGGTGGTCGTGGGCTTCACCGAGGATTGGGACGTGGGCATCGGTGGCGGTTCCCCACACGGGGCCGCCGCGCTCACCGTGCGCGAGCATCGCGGTGGGGTAGACCACGATCGCGCTGACCTCTCGCAGGTCTTCGACCTCCAGGGCGAGGACGAGCAACGCCGCCTGGGCCGCGACCGTCACCGTGATCTCGTTCGTCAGCGCGAATCCATTGGAAGCTTCCCAATGCTTGTGGCGCAGCAACCAGTCACTCGCGGCTTGGAGGTGTGCCCGTTCTTCGTCGTTCAACCGCGGCCAGATGGCAACGCGATCCTCGACGATCGCGAGCCAGTCGTCGGGGAGTCCTTCGTGGCGATGCAGCATCGGGTACAGGTTCGCGCGCGCTCGCCTCGTACCGAGCCTCGCGGTCAGGCGGCGAGTTCGCGATCGAGATCGATCGTCGGTTCCGGATGCAGAATCCGCGCCGGTGGCGTCTTCAGGTCCTTCACGATCCCGATCCAGCTCAGCGCCTTCAACCCGTAGTAGGTCATGTCGACCTCCCACCAGAAGAACCCTTGGCGAGCCGACGCCTGGTAGTGGTGGTGGTTGTTGTGCCATCCCTCGCCGCCGGTGAGCAGAGCAATGATCATGGAGTTGCGGCTGGTGTCGGTGGTCTCGTAGCGCCGGCGTCCGAAGACGTGGGCCGCGGAGTTCACCAGGAACGTCGTGTGCCACAGCAGCACCGTCGACCAGAAGAACCCGATCACGAGGCCGGACCAACCGCCGATGAGAAACGCGGCGATGCCGTAGGTCACGGGTACGAGGCCTTCGTGCTTGTCGAGCCAACGCAGCTCGGGATACTTCGCGAAGTCCTTGATCGCGTCGAAGTTCGTGTCCTTGTACTTGTCGCACAGGATCCAGCCGACATGACTCCACCAGAACCCCTTGCGCGGCGAGTGCAGGTCCAGCTCCGTGTCGGAGTAGCGGTGGTGGTGACGGTGGTTGGCGGCCCACCACAACACGCCCTTCTGCGCGGTGGCCTCGGCCTGGAACGCGAAGACGAACTGCCAGAAGCGGTTGAGCCGGTACGCCTTGTGGGAGAAGTACCGGTGATAGGCCGCGGTCACGAAGAAGGCCCGACCGAAGTACATGACGGCAAAGAGCACGAAGGCCGTCGTCGAGAAGCCGGTGAAGACCACCGCGAAGCACAGCAGGTGCACGAGGAAGAAGGGAATCGACGATCGCCAGTTCACCCGCTCGTCGGGTGCTCGGTGCAGCGCCGTCGGGTGCGGGGCCGGCCGCGCGGGGTCACGCTCGAGTGTGATGGCCATTCGTCGGACTCCAGTCGGAGGGGCTCGTCGCACGATCGCCAGCGCGTCGTACGGTTCCGTAGGTTACGTTACCGTAGGTTACGGGAACGTAGTAACCTTGTCAAGTGGCGGAAAAGCGGTTGACGGCAGCCGAACGGCGGAGCCAGCTCATCGCAGTGGGCCGTACGGTCTTCGCCGAACGGGGCTACGACGGCGCCTCCGTGGAGGAGATTGCCGAGCGGGCGGGCGTCTCCAAGCCGATCGTGTACGAGCACTTCGGCGGCAAGGAAGGCCTGTACGCCGTGGTGGTCGATCGCGAGATGGATCATGTGATCACGAGCATCGCGGCGGCCATTTCGCAGGGTCCACCGCGCGACCGTCTGGGTGGCGCGACCCTCGCGTTCCTGAACTACGTGAAGGAAGAGCCCGAAGGGTTCGCAGTCCTGTCCCGCGACGTTCCGGCCAAGGTCGGGATGGCAAGTTTGCTGGCGGACGTCGGCACGCAGGTCGGTGACGTGTTCGCCGCCGAGTTCAAGCGCGCGGGCTATGACCCCAAGGCCGCGCCGATCTACGCCCAGGCCCTGATCGGGATGGTCAGCTACGTCGGTCAGTGGTGGACCGAGAACCAAAAGCGCGACATCGAGGACATCGCCGCGCACGTGACCGCGCTCGCGTGGATGGGCCTCCGGCACTTGCCGAGGAAGCCGGAACGTCTGCCGCGTCTTTCGACCGACTGAACGCCGCGCCGCGCCTCAGGTGCGGGTCGTCAGTGCCCGGACGATGATGTCGAGCAGCGCCTCGAACTCGCGGTCGGTGACGTCGTCGTTCTCGATGAGACGCTTCACCAGAAACGGACCCTGTACGAACTGCAGCGCGAGCTCGATGTTGATGTCGGGCGCGACTTCGCCGCGCGCGATCCCGCGTTGAATCGCGGTGCGCAGGGCGACGTGACGCTGATCGTTGGCGGCACGAAACGCGGTGGCGAACTCGTCGTCGACCAACGCCCGGCGCAGGATCGATACGAACACCTGACGCAGTTCCGGGGTGCGGCTCGCGTCGAGGAGGGAGCCGATCGCGGCGCGCAAGTCGCCGCGCAAGGAGCCGGTGTCGGGTGCCTCGACCTCGGCGACGATGTGGTCGATGGCAGCGAGCAGGAGGTCGTCGCCGGAGCCGAAGTGCCGGTAGATCGTCGTGCGGGCAACGCCGGAGCGACGTGCAACCTCGTCGATGGTGAAGCCGTCCACGCCCTGGTCGCGAATGATCTCTTGGGCGGCCTCGATCATCTTGTCCCGTGCGGCAGCACTCTTGGGGCGGGCCATAATGAAACGTCAGCGTATCGGAATACGGATCTTGGCCTGCGGTCCTCGATGGTGTGATGATGTGACATTGGCAACATGATCCGGTCCAGTGTGGGCAATATCGCTATGGTGCTGTAGCGGTCTCGATCGGACTGCTGGCCTTGGCCACATGTCTCGGACCCCCTGAGGAGATCCGGTGTTCCGTTCCCTCGCTCGTTGGTGCTTCCGGCACCGGTGGCTCGTCGTCGGTCTCTGGCTCGTCGCGCTCGTTGGCGTCAACGCCATCGGCGCGTCGATCGGCGCGGCGAATCAAAGTGGATTCGAGACGCCGGCGTCCGAGAGCACGGCCGGACTCGCGATCCTGAACCGGAACTTTCCCGGCAGTGGCGGAGGTCGATTGGGTGGGTCGATCGTCTTCAAGGCCGCGGCCGGCGTGCAGGCGCCCGAGGTGCAGGCGGCGATGACCGAGCTCTTCGGTGAGGTCGGCACGATCGGCGGGGTCGCCGTGATCAGTCCGTACGACCCGTTGGGCACCCAACAGATCTCGGCCGACGGGAAGATCGCGTTCGCCGAGGTCAATCTGTCCGATCGCGTCAGTCAGACCGAAGCGGGGAAGATCGGCGCGCGGATCCGGCGCCTCGCTCCCAAGATCGACGGACTCCAGGTCGAAGTCGGCGGGAACGCGCTGGGGAAGTTCCAGCCGCCCGAGTCCGAACTCATCGGGCTCGCGTTCGCGATCGTCGTGCTCATTCTGGCGTTCGGGTCGGTGTTGGCGATGGGCCTTCCGATCGGTGTTGCCCTGGCCGGTGTCGGCACCGGCGGGTTCGGCCTGGTGGCGCTGCTGAGCCATGTGATCAGTGTTCCCGACTTCGCGTCACTCATCGGTCTCATGATCGGGCTCGGCGTCGGGATCGATTATGCGCTGTTCATCGTCACGCGCTACCGCGAGCTCGCTCACGCCGGGTTGAGCGCGGAGGATGCCACCGCCGGCGCGATGGACACCGCGGGCCGCGCGGTGCTGTTCGCGGGTATCACCGTCGTGGTGTCGCTGCTCGGCATGCTGCTGATCGGCTTGAAGTTCGTCTCGGGGCTCGGCATTGCGGCCGCGGTCACGGTGGCGATCACGCTGCTCGCGTCCATCACGCTGCTCCCCGCACTGCTCGGCCTCGCCCACGGGCGTATGGAGGTGACCCGCTGGCGCGGACTCATCGCCGCCGGTTTCGCGGCGGTCGCGCTCCTCGGAATCGGGCTCGGCGTCCCGGCGCTCGGCGCCATGGGCGGGCTCATGGCGGCAGGGACGATCCTGGCGAGTTTCGCGGTGCAACCGCTCCGGCGCGAAGTCCCGGCCCGCCGGCAGAAACCGATCCGGGAGACCTTCGCGTACCGCTGGAGCCGGGTCATCCAGTCCCAGCCGTGGGCGTCGGTCTTCGTCGGCGCGGCAATCCTCGGTCTGCTCGCGGCACCGGTGTTCGGGTTGCGCCTGGGTTTCTCCGATGAGGGGAACGCGCCGGCCGGTTCCACCACTCGGAAGGCGTACGAACTGGTCGCGACCGGTTTCGGGAAGGGCTTCAACGGGCCGTTGCTGCTTGCCGTCCAGCTGGACCAGCCAGGCTCCTCGGGAGTGGTGCCGCGCCTCGCCACGGCGGTGGCCGCCGATCCGGGCGTCGATCGCGTCGTCGGGCCGTTCCCCAGCAACCGAGACGACCCCGCGGCGTCGAAGGCCTACGTGATCCGAATCATCCCGACGACCTCACCGCAGGACAAGGTGACCACGGAGACCGTGAACCGGCTCCGCACCGAGGTGGTCGGACCGATCGTGAAGGGGACCGGCGTCGAGGCAGACCTGGCCGGCGCGGTCGCGACCAACGTCGACTTCACCGACTACCTGTCGCAGCGGATCCCGGTGTTCTTCGCGGCGGTCCTCGGCATCTCGTTCTTGTTGTTGATGATGGTGTTCCGCTCGCTCTTGGTGCCGTTGAAAGCAGTGATCATGAACATGTTCTCGATCGCCGCGGCCTACGGCGCGGTCGTCGCGATCTTCCAATGGGGTTGGTTCGGCTCACTCACCGGCATCGAACCCGCGCCCATCGAACCGTTCGTTCCGATGATGTTGTTCGCCATCGTGTTCGGGCTCTCGATGGACTACGAGGTCTTCCTTCTCTCGCGGGTGAAGGAGGAATACGACCGCACCGGTGATCCGAAGCGGTCCGTCGCCGACGGCCTGGCGGCGACGGCGCGCGTGATCACGGCGGCGGCCGCGATCATGGTCGTGGTCTTCGGCGCGTTCTTGCTCGAGGACAACCGCAACGTGCAGCTCTTCGGCACGGGTCTGGCGCTCGCCGTCCTGCTGGATGCCACCCTGGTCCGCATGTTGCTCGTCCCGGCCACGATGGAGCTGCTGGGGTCGAAGAACTGGTGGATTCCGGTCTGGCTCGATCGGATCCTGCCGCGACTCAACGTCGAGGGGGGTGCCGTTCCCGGGTTGCACGCAGGAGTCGACGAGGACTCGCAGCCCGATCCCGATGACGATCCGCAGCCCGTGCCGGCGGGGTCAGTCTCCTAGCCGCTCAGTCCGGGATCACTTCGACGACGACTTTGCCGATGGCGCGGCCCGCACCGACGAGTGCGAGTGCGTCGGCGACGTCGTCCAGCGAGAAGGTTGCCCCGATGTGGGGTCGGACCCGGCCGTCGGCCCACAACTCCGCGAGTTCGTGTTCGTTGCGAAGGAACTCGTCGGTGTGGTGGGTGAGGAAGCCACCGAACTCGAAGCCGAGCACGGCGATGCCCTTGAGCAGTACCAGGTTCAGTGGAATCCGTGGGATGTCACCGGCCGCGTAGCCGACGGTCACGAACCGACCACCCCAACCGAGACTGCGCAGTGCCGGTTCCGCGAGGTCGCCACCGACGGGGTCGATCACCACGTCGGCGCCGTCCGGAAGCACTTCGCGGAGCGCCGCGCGGAGCGG
>JAENVU010000292.1 GCA_016650415.1 Acidimicrobiia bacterium | reverse complement strand
GGCAGAAGGGATCGCGGACCATGGATACGCGTCGTCACGCCCGGCGTTGGTGCTCGCTCTCGGTCGGCTTCGTGCTCACCGCGTTGACGCTGGTGGGAGTGCCCGGTGATCCCGCCGGCGCGGTCCCGTCCGGCTTCACAGACACGAAGATCGCCAGCATCCCGTCACCGATGGATCTCGCCTGGACACCCGACGGGCGCATGTTGATCCCGACCAAGGCTGGCCAGCTCCGCGTCATCCAGAACGGGGCGCTGCTCTCGACCCCCGCGATCGACCTCTCGGCGGTCACCTGCATCGAAGTCGAGCGCGGTCTCGGCGGCGTCGCGGTCAATCCCGACTTCGCGACCAACCACTACATCTACCTCTACTACACGTATCCGAAGTTCGGTGCGTGCGGCACCGTCGACCCGGTGAACCGCCTCTCGCGCTTCGTGCTTCCCGCGTCGAACGTGATCGACCCCAACAGCGAGGTCGTGCTCATGGATACGCCCCAACTGGGTCCCAGTGGGCACCACAACGGCGGCGACATGGTGTTCGGCCGTGACGGCTTCCTCTACCTCACGGTCGGCGATGCCAACGGGGGGGCCGCGCCGGACCTGGGGCAGCTCCTCGGCAAGATCGTGCGTCTCACCGACGATGGCGACATCCCCGCCAGCAACCCTTACACCGGTGCGGGCACGGCCCGGTGCAACGTGTCCGGACTGCCGCCGGCCGGTTCGCCGGCCGGAACGAAGTGTCAGGAGATCTACGCGAGGGGACTCAGGAACCCGTTCCGCATGGCGCTCGATCCGAACGCGGCCGGCACCCGCATCTACATCAACGACGTCGGCGGGGACGACTGGGAGGAGATCGACGAGCTCGCCCCAGGCGCCGACTACGGCTGGTACCAGCGGGAGGGACCCTGCCAGCGGTTCACCACCAACTGCACACCGGTCGCCGGGTACACGGATCCCTTGCACTGGTACAGCCACAACACCATCGGTGGGGCGATCACCGGCGGAGCGTTCGCACCGAACGGCCTGTGGCCGTCGGAGTACGACGGCAAGTATCTCTTCGCCGACTACGTGTTCGGGCAGATCTATCGGCTCGACCCGGGCGGTACGAACTGCCGGTCGTGCAACCCACCGACGAGCGCGTTCAACCAGACCGTGTTCAGCGACACCCCGCGGGTGGTCGACATGGCGTTCGGCCCCTACGGGGCGACACAGGCGCTTTACTACACGACTCGGGAGACCAACGAGGTTCATCGCATCGCCTACACCGGTTCGGCGAACCGGTCGCCGACGGCGGCGGCAACGGCGACGCCGCACTACGGAGCGGTACCGCTCACCGTCGCCTTCAACAGCTCGGGCAGCAGCGATCCCGACGGGAACGCGTTGACCTACCGGTGGGACTTCAAGGACGGAAGCGCGATCAACACGAGCGCCAACCCGTCTCACGTCTTCACGACCGCAGGCACCTACCTCGTACAGCTTACGGTCGACGACGGGCATGGTGGCAGCGGTACGACGGCGGTACGGGTGGATGCAGGCAACCTGCCGCCCGAACCCGTCATCAACACGCCGACGTTCATGCAGCAGTTCTCGGTGGGAGAGGTCCTGACACTCTCGGGCTCGGCGAGCGACCCGGAGGACGGTGCGCTCGCCGACGTCAACCTCACTTGGGAGGTTCGCCAGCACCACCACACCCACTACCACCCGTACCTCGACCCGACGACGGGCAACAACCTCACCGTCGTCGCGCCGGAACCCGAGGACTTCTTCTCCACCAATGACAGCTACCTCGAGGTGCTCCTCACCGCCACCGATTCCAAGGGCCTGTCGACGACCGTCAGCCGCAACGTCCAGCCGAGACTCGTCAACCTGACCTTCCAGACGGTGCCGAGTGGGCTGAAGCTCGTCGTCGAGGGCCAGCCGATCACGGCACCGACCACTCTGGTCGGCTGGAAGGACTGGAAGATCGATGTCCAGGCGCCGGATCAACTCAACGGCTCCGGCGTCCAGTACCACTGGACCTCGTGGTCCGACGGCGGATCGCAAACCCACGAGATCACTGCTCCGGAATCTCCGATCACGTACACCGCCACCTTCGCTACCGGAACCGGCGTCGTCGTGACGCCTGGCGTTGCAACGGTCATCGAAGGTGACACCGGTTCAGTCGTGGTCAATGTCCCGGTCCGGCTCAACCGCGCCTGGACGTCACCGGTGACGGTCAACTGGAGGACCGTGGACACCGGCGCGCCCGGGATCGCCACCGCGGGTGTGGACTACCGCGCCGCGTCCGGTCGCGTCACGTTCGCGCCGGGGCAGACGAGCCAGATGGTGCCGATCACCGTGTTCGGCGACCGGATCGGCGAAGCGCCTCTGCTCTTGGGTGAGTGGGGGCTGATCGCCTTCTCCAACCCGTCGGCGAACGCCACGCTCGACACCAGCTTCTACGGCCTCGGAGTCTTCATCATCGTCGACAACGATCCGCCGACGATTCGCCCCGGCGCGATTGCTGTGCTCGAGGGTCAGAGCAGCTCCAAAGTCGTCAACGTGCCGGTCACGCTCTCGATCCCGTCGGCGACACCCGTGACGGTCGACTGGAGGACCGTGGGGGACACCGGCGCGTCCGGGATCGCCACCGCGGGTGTGGACTACGTCGCAGCTTCCGGCACGCTCACGTTCGCGCCGGGGCAGACGAGCCAGATGGTGCCGATCACCGTGTTCGGCGACACGACCCCCGAACCGCCTCTGCTCTACGGAGAGTGGGGTCTCCTCGCGTTCTCGAACCCCTCGGCCAATGCCAACCTCGATGTGAGTTTCTACGGCCTCGGGATCTTCATCATCGTCGACGACGACTGACCCATTGCAGGCAGACCTCGCCCGTACCCTTCGGGTTGTCGAGCATGTCGTTGGCGACGTCCTGGACGTCGGCGTCCGTGGTGTGGTCACGGACGGCACGAAGCGACGAGACCGTTCACGACCCCGACCGACCTCTTGGGAACGTGGTGATCAGCGACCCCCCTTACCTTTCTCGTGTGCCCTGAGCGATGCTGAGGGCACACGAAGTCCGGCGGTGCCGGTATGGCTCATCGCCCCCTGTCACCTCGATGGCCTGGGGGGTGTTGCCGCCGACACGGTCGGGTGCGTGAACCTCTGATGGGGACATGCGACTGATCGCTGGTTCGTAAGGTGGATGACGGAGAGCGCACCCAGGACGGCCTTCCCCGGCACGCACCGAGTGGAGGGAGACAGGATGAATGAGCCTGGCTGCGGCGGGGAACGAGACGACGGATGCTTACAAGTCATTTCCCGCTGCGTACGACGAAGTGATCGCCGTCTCGGCAATGGCCGACACCGATGGCCTGCCGGGCGGGCTTGGGGGACCGTACGTCAACTGCACTTCCCCTCCCGCACAGGACGACACCTTTGCCCCGTTCTCGAACTTCGGGGCGGTGATCGATATCAGCGCCCCCGGTGTCTGTGTTCAGTCGACGTACCCCGGCGGCTTCCGCGCCTTCGCGGACGGGACCAGCTTCTCGACGCCGCTCGTCGCAGGAGGCGCGGCGCTCTACCGGGCAACGCATCCTCTTGCATCACCGGCAGATGTCAAAGCGGCACTCCTCGCCAACGCCGAACCCGGTCCGATCACCGGAGACCCCGATGCCTTCCCCGAAGGCGTCCTGAACGTCGCCGGGTTCTGACCCGCCCGACTCTCGCGTCGTTGTGGCGAGAGCCCCTACACCCACGCGCATCCAGTCCCGCAGATCACTCGTCGGGTACCTCGGTACCGGAGACGCGCTCGACGGCCCTGAATGGCGATGGGTGCGCGGGCTGACGGCGTGTGGGCACCGCTCGCGGAACGCAACGCGCCCGGCGACACGGAACGGGGTCGCACTAGTGGGTGTTGTGGTGACTGCGCGACGGTGCGACACTCGAAACCCGCGACCTCGATTGTTATGGAGATTCATCATGCCGAAGTACATGTTCAGGGCGTCACTCGCCGCGGAGGGGGTAGCGGGCGTGCTCACCGAGGGTGGTACCGCGCGGCGCTCTGCCGTCCAAGACGCCATTGAGACGCTCGGAGGATCGCTCGAAGCCTTCTACTTCGCCTTTGGCGATGACGATGTCGTGGGCATCTGCGAACTCCCGGACGACGAGACGGCCGCCGCTTTCGCCATGGAGACCTCGGCCTCGGGGCGGGTCTCGGTTTCGACGACGGTGTTGCTCAGCCCGGAAGCGATCGATCGCGCTCGCGAGAAGAGGAGTGGCTGGCGCGCCCCCGGCGCATGAATCAAGCCGGGTCGCACTCGCACAGTGAGCGTGACCGCCCGGCGGGTGACTGACGGCGACCTCGGCTGTGACACCGGAATCAGAAATGCGGCGGTGTGATCGGGGATTAGCCGTGGAGGTATGGGGCGAGGAAGTTCTGCGCCGTGGGCGTGTCGATCCGGTAGGTACCGTCGGTTGCTTTGCATTGGGTGTCGCCGACGGCGGTGATCGAGACGAGCAGATTGTCGAGGAAGTGGGGGCCGCCGCTGTCGCCGTAACAAGTTCCGCCGTTGCCGCGAGCTTGGTTCATCGAGAGGTTGAGCCATGCGTTCTCCAGCGACATGAACCCCGACGTTGCCACGCGCCGTTCGGTGTTCGACAGGATGTTGTTCGCGCCGCCGGTGCGGGTGGTGCGCACGGACCCGTAGCCGACCGCCACGAATCTTGAGCTGCGCAGTGTCTGCTTGTGGGCGTCGAGGTAGCCGAGACCAGCGATCGGTGCGGGGGTGATCCCGGCCGGTGCCTCGTCGAGGAGGAACACGGCGATGTCGTGGGGTTCGGAGTGACCACCCCGGCCCTTGTAATCGGTGTACAGCGGGTGAACGATCCCGTGACCCGCATACATCCGCGACGAGGCGCTGATCGTGTGATCGAAGGTCACCGTGAAGGGCACGCTCTCCAAGCCGTAGAGGCAGTGCGCGGCGGTCAGGAACACTCGTGGTGCGATCAACGTGCCCGAACACACCTGCAACGTCACGTCGGGCAGAGAGAACACCAGCGAACCGACATTGGGATGCGCGTCGCCATCAGGCCCGCCGTAGACGATTGCTCCCGCGCCGGGGACGACCATTGCTGTCATTGCTGCCCAGACCGCGGCCAGTGCCACCAGGCTCCGCACTGTTCGTCTTGTCGTGCCCATCGCGAAGCTCCCCACCCAGTGACCGAACCGCGCCATGGTCGCGCCCCCGCCCCGGATGCACCAGTTAGGTCATTCCGCGTCGTTTTCCTTCGACCCGGGTCTGTGCGAGCACGCACCGAGAATCGAAGCCGAAAGATCCTCTGCCTCCACCCGGCGCCGAAAGGGACGAACTGCCGAAAGCGTGCGCGGTCGGTCTGGGTCGACTGACTCGAATTCCTGCTGGCACGAGAAACGTCTTCGGATTGCCACCTGCTCTCTCGAGTCCGGCGCGAGGGTGGCAGTCCCGGGCCCTCGGGCCGGCAAGCGCTGGGTAGATCACCTCTTATCCGATTTTCGAGCCAGGCGGAGGCATGATGCGGAGAGCGATCGGTACGTCCCGTACGACGTCGAGTTCCCGCGGGACTCGTCGCGCGATCGGTGGAGCATCCGGGCGCGCCGCTCGTCCGATCGGCCACCGCATCAGCCGACGGTTGCTTGCCATTGCACTCGCGTTCGCGCTCACGGGGTGCTGGGCGCAGTTCCGGGCCGACCCCGGGCACAGCGGGAACCAGCCTTCCGAGTCCACGATCGGTCCGGCAAACGTGGCGACCCTCGGCGAGGTGTGGACTGCGGCGACG
>JAENVU010000291.1 GCA_016650415.1 Acidimicrobiia bacterium | reverse complement strand
GACGCGACGGTCACGGTCGCACAACGGGCGGAGGCTCGCGGGTACACGAGGATCTGGTACGCCGAGCATCACAACATGCGCGCGATCGCATCGTCGGCCACCAGTGTGTTGATCGCCCATGTCGCGGCGCACACGACGTCCATCCGCTTGGGGTCGGGCGGGATCATGCTGCCGAACCATTCGCCGCTGGTCATCGCCGAACAGTTCGGGACACTGGCCACGCTGCATCCGGGCCGCATCGACCTCGGCCTCGGGCGAGCTCCCGGCAGCGATCAGAACACGATGCGCGCGCTGCGCCGCGACCCGCGCTCCGCCGAGGAGTTTCCCCAGGACGTGCTGGAACTCCAGGCGTACCTCAAGGGTGAGTCTCGGGTCGAAGGCGTTGAGGCCGTTCCCGGAGCGGGCACCGACGTTCCCCTGTACGTGCTCGGTTCGTCGCTGTTCGGCGCGCAGCTCGCGGCAGTGCTCGGTCTGCCCTACGCCTTCGCGTCCCACTTCGCACCGCAAGCACTCGCGCCGGCCGTCGCCGAGTACCGGCGGAAGTTCGAGCCGTCCGAGCAGCTGGCCGAGCCGTATGTAATCGCCGGCGTCAACGTGATAGCGGCCGAGACCGAGGCCGAGGCCCAGTCGCAGTTCGTGCGCGTCCGCCGATCGCGGATTGCGCGCTTCGTCGGCGGTGGCCGGCAACTCACCGACGAACAAGCCGACGCCATTCTGGCGTCGCCCCAGGGCCGGCAACTCGCCGACATGATGCGGTACACCGCGGTCGGCACCGGTCCGGTGGTGAAGGACTACCTCGATGGGTTCGCGGCGCACGCCGATGCGGATGAGCTGATGGTCGCGTTCGCAGGACCGACGTTGGAATCCAGGCTGTTCGCGCTCGATCTCGTCGCGGACGCCGCGGGGATGAAACCGACGACCGCAGCCTGATCGGCTCGGTCATCGGGCCGACGACCTCACCCGGTACCACGTGTCCTGACCACTCGAACCCACGGTCCGATACAGACGGTGGATCAGCGCCAGCACGGCCGGAGCCCGGGCGCGCATGATGGCGGCGCTGAAGTCGTCCACGACCAGCTCGGTCGGTCGGGCCGCGTCGATCTGACGGCCCAGGCGCTGCCACACCTCGGCGGAATATTGCTCCGGTGACCAACCGTTGATCGCCACGCTCTGCGGGCGATTGGCCCGGTAGAGGTTCAGTGGATTGCCGAGCACGTAGACCCCGCCGGGCGTCTCACCCATGCGCTCGAGATGCGCGGCCCATGCTTCGGCCTCGACGTAGTTGGGCTCGATGTCGGCCCTCAGCGCCGCTCGATCCGATGCTCGCACCCCCAAGCCGTGGGTGGCGAGGTCGAGCGCGTTGCTGGCGACTCGTGCACCCATCGGCACGGCCAGCACGACCGCAACACCGGCGAGCGCCAGCCGGCGCGGACGCGTCCACCGCACGACGAGATCCGCGAGGGCCTCGATGCCGTACGCCGCGAACACGCCGATCGGCACGAGGAACATCGAGTACTGGTAGATCCACCAGTGCTGCACGAGGAACACCGGGATGCCGATCACGACCCACGCCGCGAGTCCGACGTCGAACCGGTCCCATCCGCGACGCGCCCTGACCGTCACGCCGAAGATCGCGAGTGCCAGCGGGATGGCCCAGCGGGCGGCGGTCTTGGCGCTTCCTTCGAGCAACCGCTCGAGGGGACGACCGGCGATCGCAGTGGCTGAGCGCGGCACGTCGAAGAAGGTCCATCGAGCGGTCTCGAGTTGGCCGTGTGCGGCGAGGTATGCGACGACGGCACCCATCGGTATTGCGGCACCGACCACCAGCCACGTACCGGTGGTCAGGATGCGCCGCGCGCGACCGCGACGCTCTTCGTGGCGTACGGGGATGACGGCGACGAGCCAGATCGCGACCACGACCGGTGCGAGCACCAACTTGAACACCAACGCCGCGCCGCCGGCGATGCCGGCCGCGAGCAACCATCGACGGGGGTGCGCTCCGCTCGCGCGCGTCGCGCACCAGAGCGTGAGGTAGAGCGGGATCCCGATGAGGCTTTCGACCTGACCCAGCTGCACCGGCCCGACCGTCGCGTAGTAGGTCCCGATCACGAGGACCGGGACGGCAGCCGCAACTCCCGCGCGCGCGAACCGAGCGCGTAGAGAAGTCGCGAGGATGACTCCGAAGCCCAGGAGTACGACGAGTTCGAAGAGGTGGAGGGCAACTTCGCTGTATCCGAAGATCGCGCCGCCCCGAGATAGAAGGCGTAGATCCCGGGTTGCTTCACGTCCCATACATCGCGGTAGAGCACGTCGCCGTGGGCGAGCTGGCGGGCACCGGAGGCGAAGAGCGCCTGGTCACCGGTGAACGGCTGGAAGCTCACGAGCACGCCGAGCGCGCCGAGCGCGATGAGTCCGAGGATCAGCCCGCGGTGGTTCGAGGCAGCGCTTCGCCGCGAACGAGTTGGATGCTCGACCTCGGCCACCGGAGGATTATGCCCGGTTGTGGCGGGACGCGGAACTCCGACCGGCCGACGTGGGTCCGACCCCTCAGTGCGTGTTCACCCACCAGAGGAAGATGAGGTGATCGGCGCCCACGTCGTGGAACTCGGTCATCGTCAGACCCAAGCGCGCCGCGAGTTGTTCCATTGCGACGACCTCGTTCGGATCGGTGTAGTTGGCGGTCACCGTCCCCGGTCCGGGATTCAGTACCGGTGGGGTGAAGGGTCCGACCCCATGAGGCTGGGTCAGCGCGTCGATGAATCGCACGATGCGCGCCCCGTGTCGGAGCGCGTCGACCCGCGGGATCCCGAAGTAGTCGGCGGCTTGGTTGATGTAGCTGATTTCGGTCGCGGAGAAGTTCACCGTGAACTGCGCGGCGAGCGCGACGACGGGCGGCGACAGCGCCGAGGCCGGTCCCGGACCCCGGATGTTCTTTGCGGTCACACTGAATCGGTACGACGTGCCGGGGGCGAGTCCGACGATCGTGCAGGACAATGTGGTGGTCGCGCAGGTCGCGCCGCCCGGTGTCGCGCGAACGTCGTACCCGGTGACGGGCGAGCCACCGTCCGAGGTGGGTGGGGTGAAACTGACGGTCGCCGCTCCGACGCCGGGAGTCGCAGTCGGCGTACCCGGTGCGCCGGGCACGCCGGCTTCCGAGCAGCAGACGTCGAAGACGAAGACTGCGTATCGCAGGGGATCTCCGGAGGACTGGCTGTCGTATCCGTCGAGCAGGAACAGTTGATCGCCGATGACTTCGACCGCGCGCGAGTCGAGCATGCCGAACGGCTTGAGATCGAGACTCCATCCGCTGCGGAGGGCCTTCGTCGCCCAATCCACCCGGAGGACCTTGACCGACGCGTTGGCGACGAACAGGTCGCGGCCGTCGTCGGAGAATGTCATGCCCCGGATACTCGAAAGTCCGCTGACCCGGAAGGTCGATCCCGGCGTATTGGTGACGTAGTCGTAGGTCCGCAGGTCGCTCCCTACCCCGACGTAGAGCGAGTGGTCGTCGGGATGCCATGCCGCGGCGGTGAAGTCCGAGCCGCTGGGGAACGCCTGGAACGACTCTGGGTGAAAGGTGTGGTCGGTGCCGCGGCGAAGTCGGAACACGGTGGGCAAGACCGAACTCGTGCAGCATTTTCCGCTGAACGCGTACAGCGTGTCGGTGGCGCGGTCGTAGGCCATCGATTCGAGATCAGGGTCGCGGTTCGACCCGGCAGCCGACCCGGTGCCGGTGCCCGTGTTCGGGTCGAACTGCTTCGTCGCCTGCCAGGTCGCGTCCCGAATACTCGACTTCAAGGCGCCGGTCGCGGGATCGACTTCCCAGACGGCGCGCCCGTTGTCTTCAGAGAGCCACAACGAACCGGTGCCGCCGATGTTGGGATGGGCGGGATCATTCGGAACGTAGGCGCTTCCCTCACCGTCGCGCATCGACGAGGAGGTGCCGGTGAACGGCGTGGTCCGGATCGTGCGGGCCAGCCTCAACACGGGGGTGTCCGTATCGGGAACCGCGGCGCGTGCGGTGACGTCGAATCCCGCGAACCCGGCGACGCTGATGCTCAACGCGATCGCGAGGCGAACGGCCTGCTTCCCGGTATCAGCCACGGAGCGCTCCCGTCGGGTCTGCCTGGAATCCGACGAGTTCCGACCGTACCGAGTGGGGGCGGAACATCGGTGGATTCCCCATCGACGACGGTTGCGCGCGAATTTCCCGGCTGGGGGTTTCCATTTCGCGGGCTCAGGCGTATGGTCGACAGGCGCAGATATCGCGCAGCCGATGGTTCACTTCGAGAGGAGAGACCGATGGGTGAGGACAGTCCACCGGGGCGTTGAGCGACCGGCCGTCGGCTGTGACCCGAACGCTCCGCGCACCCTTAGGGCGGCACTGAACCGCCAGTCACGGAATGCGCTCCCGAGCCCGGCTCGCCGACCGGTGACCCCACTGACTCTGGAACTGCCCCGACTTCGCGTCGGGGCAGTTCTGCGTCTCCCCTCGACCCCGATCCCGCGTGCGATCGCGACCGCCGGGGCCTAGGTCACGCGGGGGCGCACTCGGCCGCGAACGCGTCACGGTCGGCCGGATCGTCGAAGTACACGAGGACCCAGGCCGAGGACGCACCCTCGCGCACGAGCGCCTCGTACCGATGGTTCCCGTCCTGGAGCACGAGCCGTCCGTCCTGATATTCGACGAGGAGCGGTGGCGGCTCCCATCCCTGTTCCACGCTCTCGGTCATTGCCTCGACGTCGGCTTCCCAATCGGATTCGTCGATCTCGCACAAGGCATCGTCCTCGGGCCCGGCGAGCCGGATGAGGTCCTCGACGGCGAGCGAGACCGGTCCGACCCACCAGAGTTCGCGTTGGGCGAGCGCCGCGGCGAGCATCTCGTTGTCGCTCCCGGGACTCGCCAGCAGTTCGCCGACCCAGCGGGCCGTGTGGCCCGCAGCGGCGGCCGCTCGTGCGGATTCGAGACTAAAGGCTTCTCCCATCGACGAGGTATGCCCGACGCCGGGTGGGCGCAAACCACCGTCGTCAGGCATTCCCGCCGCGGATTCGATCGGCAAGTTCGAGGAGTGAACCAACGCGGTCATAGTCCTGTTCGAGATGGAGATCGAGCGGATCCATGAGGAATGGGCGGATCCCGGCGCGACGAGCGCCGACGACGTCGAAGGCCGGCATGTCGCCGAGATACCAAGTGTCCGCGGCGGCAATGTCGAGCGCCGTGAGTCCGAGTTCGAAGATCCGGGGATCCGGTTTCATGACGCCGACGCTTCCGGAGTCGATGAGACACCCCACTTCGATACCGCCGCCCGGACCCACTTGGAGGATCTCCGCTTCTCGCAGCCTCGCGTCCATCATGCCGTCCGCGTTCGAGATGATCCCGAGCGCGACGCCGGTCGACGCGAGCGCGGCGAGACCCAGGCGCGCACTCTCGACCACTGTCGACCAGAGTGCGGCGTCGGCGAACTCGCTGTCGAGGTGCTGATGGGCATCGTCGCGACGAGCCGCGGGGACTCCGCACGCGGCAACGTAGGCATCGAGGTAGCGCTGCCAGCTCCCACGCCAGTCGGCATCGACGTCGACGTCGACGCTGAACTCGGCGGCGGCCCGGTAGTGGGCATGGTCGAGCAGGTCCGCGGCGACTTCGATTTCCGCTCGTCGGTACGCGCTGACGATGCGGCCGTGGTCGGGCAGCAAGAAGATGCCTCCGACGTCCAGCAGGACTGCCGCCGGGGGTCCGCCCGGAGGTTCCGTCACGACGGACTCACTGGGTGGCGGCGCCGGGCCTGGGCACCCTCCACACGATCAGACCGAAGCGTGCGCGAGGTCCATCGACCACCAGAGAAAGTTGGTCGTCTGATCGAGGATCTGCTGCTTGTGGGCGGCGTAGGGAACGTGACAGGTCTCGTCCCATGAGGTGAGGTATGCGGGCAGGCCGAGGGCTTGGGCGCTGGAGATCGTGTTCTGGGCCCAGGAATACGCGACCAACGGATCCGTGGTGCAGTGGAAGTCGAGGACCGCAGCGTCGCCACGTGAGATCGACCCGCTCACGAGTTGGGCTCCGGAGATCCCCACCGCCGACCGGACCCCGGCGCCCGAGGTGTCTTCGGAGGTGGAGTAGGCGACGTTGAGTGCGGTAATCGCCCCGGCCGACGAGCCGGCGATCGCGATGCGGTCCGGGTCGATGCCGTAGGTCGCGGCGTTGGTGCGGAAGTACCGCACCGCGGTCTGGGCGTCCGCGGTGGCTTCCTGGATCGCCAGGATGCAGTTCGACCGATTGCCGGAACAGCCAGGTGACTCCAACCGGTAGTCGATCGATGCGTTGAAGTACCCGGCCTTCGCGAACACGTTGGCCTGGTCGACGAGCTCGGCGGACGTCTTCGTGCCGCAGCAGAACGATCCGCCGTGGACCCAGATGATGGCGGGCCGGCTCGTCGAGGTGTCACCGGTCGGTTGGTAGAGATCGGTCTTCAGGTCGATCGTCTGGCTACTGCCGTTGACCGCGCTGCCGTACGAAACGTTGCTGGTGACGGTGACCGCGTTGAACACTGGGTCACGGAAGCGGACGGGCGCAGCGCCCGGCGGGGGAGTGTTCGGCCAGTTGCACCCGGCCGCCACAACGACGAGGAGCGCGACGAGTGGGAGCAATCGCGTGCGAATCATCCAGGGATCGTACCGGCCCGGCGGTCAGCGGGAAAACGGCCCGCCGTGAGCTATGAGGGTCGGGCGATCGGCCGGGCCCCGTGGATCGCTTCCGGCGAGTCCCTCAACCAGATGGCTTCGGGGATGCCGAGTCGTTGGCAGCGGCGCACGAGTGCATCCACCCTGGCCCACGCCTGCGGAGTGCGGGAAGCGCGCGCCAACTCGCGGGCGCGTTGGACGTCGGCGACTGCTTCGTCGTCGGTGACTCGCCATCCGCCACTCATCGGGATGGCTTCGAGGTCGGTGCCGGTATCGTCGTCACGAGTCGCTCCTCCGCGGTGTGGTGTCCAGGTTAGGAACGGCCGGGTCACCAACGGTGGATGCCGGGAAATGGTGAACCGCTCCACCAGCGGGCGTGCGCCGGGCCTGCCGGCACCGCCGGCAAGGGCCTACGGTGTCGGTCATGGCGAAGCCCGAGCCTGACGCCGAGCCCGCGTGGCGGCGCGCCCGCCAAGCGCGGGTCGCAGCCCGTATCCACACGGTCGCAGATGCGCGACGACTCGCGAAGCGGCGAGTGCCGCGCCCGGTCTTCGACTACGTCGAGGGTGCAGCCGGATCGGAGTCGACCTTCGCCGCGAACCATCGCGAGATCGAAGCGGTCGAGTTCCGTCCCTTGGTCGGGGCCACGCGACCCCCTCTGGGTCCCGATATTTCGACCACGGTGCTCGGTGCTCCGATCTCGATGCCGCTCATGGTCTCACCGGTGGGTTTCACCCGGATGATGGACATCCGGGGTGACGTCGCCGGTGCGCTGGCCGCGGCGGCGGCCGGGACGGGATTCACGTTGAGTTCGATGTCTGGTCACGAGATGGAGGATGTTGCCGACGCGGGCGCCTCGCCGAGTTGGTTCCAGCTCTATTGCCTGGGCGGTCGAGCTGGCGCGGAACAGCTCATCGACCGTGCGCAGACCGCGGGGTACCGCGCCCTCGTCGTCACCCTCGACACGCAGGTTCCCGGGAACCGTGAGCGCGATTCTCGCTACGGACTCTCGCCACCACTCCAGGTCACGCGTGAGACCGTGATGAAGATGGCACCGCACGCGGCATTGCACCCGTGGTGGCTGGCTGATCTCGTGGCGGATCGGTTCCAACTCGATCTCGTCAACGCGTCGGGTCTCGAGATCAATGGCGGGCACATCTCCGCGCTCGAAGCCTTGATGCACTGGGTCGGCGCGCCACCAGGGTGGGACGACTTCGGTTGGATGCGCGACCAGTTCGACGGCCCGGTCATCGCGAAAGGTGTCATGACCGGCGACGACGCGCGCCGCGCGGTCGACTGCGGTGTCTCCGCGATCATCGTGTCGAATCACGGCGGTCGGCAGCTGAACTCCGCTCCGGCCACGATCACCGCGCTCGTCGATGTTCTCGATGCCGTCGGCGATCAGGTCGAGGTCTTGGTCGACGGTGGATTCCGGCGGGGTGCAGATGTCGTGAAGGCCGTGGCGCTCGGCGCGCGCGCCGCGATGGTCGGCCGGCCCTGGGCCTACGGCCTCGCGGCCGCGGGCGAACCTGGCGTGCGCCGCGTGCTGTCGATCCTGCGGGAGGACATCGACCGGACGATGCGTCTGATCGGTGCTTCGTCACTCGGTGAACTCACCCCCGAGTTCGTCCGCCTTCCTCGCTGAGGTCGCAGCGACGCCGGATTGTCGTTGGTTTTCGGGCTGGATCGGCGGCGGACACCCCCTCGATCGCATGGCCGGCCCGGTCGCGGTTGCCATCTTCTCCGTAATTCGGACAAACTGTCTGGATAGGTAGCGGGATGTCGCAAGCCGGTGACAGCCGGCCCGGCGGCGGGAGGAGGCCCCGATGCGAGCACTGGTTGCGATTTTGGCCGCACTTCCCTTGGCCGTCCCACAGTGCCATGGCGCGCCGTCGAGGACGGCCCGATGCACGGACACGAACCCCCGGATCGAGATCACTGGGCCCCAAGACGTTCGCGACCAACCGGTTCCCGCGGACACGACGCTTCGGGCGCGCGGCGCGACTTGGATCGGGAACGAGGACTACCCGGTCGGTCTCCTCGGTCGGGACACCGGTGCGTGTGTGGTCGGCGGGACGATCTTCGGGACGTGGCCGGACTCGGACCGCTGGAGCAAGTGGCACTACCGCGGTGCGTTGCGGTTCTCGCAACCGGGGTTCAGCGTCATCGATGTCCACGTGGTCAACACCGGCGACGGGGTCAAGCCGAAGGACCACGCCGGCGGAGCCGCCCAGGACTTCTGGATCAGCGGTTCGTGGATCCAGCATGCCCATGACGATTGTCTCGAGAACGACTACCTGCATACGGGAGTGATCCAGGACAACCTCTTCGACGGCTGTTACGTGATGTTCTCCGCTCGGCCGTCGAAGACGCTCGACGGCCGCGACAACGTGATGGTGATCGATCGCAACGTGGGATCGCTCGAACCGATGCGCTCAGTCTACAAGGGATCGAGCCCGGGCACCGGTGGGTTCTTCAAGTGGTCGAGCCGCCCGCCGAAGGTGGTGCTGACGAACAACGTGTTCATGGCGGTGCAGCCGCCGAACCACGGCACACTGGATCCGCCCCCTTCCACGTTGGCGTGTTCGGGCAACGTGATCGTGTGGTTGGGCCAGGGTGTGTTTCCCAACGCGTCGGCGTGGCTCTCGGAGTGCCCCGACACCGTGATCACGACCGACGCATCCCGCTATTCCGAGGCCCGGTCGGCGTGGTTGAGCGCCCACCCCCAGGTGGGCTGACCGGGCCGCGGTGCCGATACCCTGCTCGCCATGGTCGATTTCCGATGAGCACGATCGACGAACTCTGCGCTGCGGCAGCTGTGGTCGTCGCCGAACATCCCGGGACGTCATGTCAGCTCGCCGTCGGCTCCGGTGGCGACGTGGTGGCCTTCGAGACGTTCGGCGGGGCGACGAACGACTACCGGTTCTCGATCTTCTCGGCCACGAAGCCGTTCGTCGCGTCCGTGGTGTGGTTGCTCGTGGCCGATGGACGGGTTGACCTCAGCGACCCGATCGATCAGTACGTTCCCGAGTTGGGTGCGGCAGGGCTCGGGGCGGTGACGATCGAGCAGGTGATGCTGCATACCGCCGGGTTCCCGAACGCGCCGATGGACACGGTCGAAGGTGGTGACGCGATCCGGCGACGGGCGCGGTTCGCAACCTGGCATTCCGAGTGGGAGCCGGGAACGCGCTTCGAATACCACGCGGAGAGCGCCCACTGGGTGCTCGCCGATCTCATCGATCGGGTCACCGGCGCTGATTACCGAGACGTGCTCGAGGCTCGGGTCTGCGCGCCGCTCGGGGTGCCGCGGATTCTTGGGATCCCGGTCGAGGATCAGGCCGACATCGTGTCGATGGTGCCGCGGTCGGAGGCGGCTGCGGCCGACCCGTTGCGCCGACTCGACGAGCCACTCGCCCGGCTCGCCGGAAACCCCGCAGGTGGCGGCTGCATGACCGCGGCCCATCTCGCCCGCTTCTATCAAGGGCTGCTGCACAACCCGGGTGGTGTGTGGGACGACGCCGTCCTGCGAGACGCGCTGACCAACATCCGGTGCACGTTTCCCGATCCGCTGCTGGGTGTCGCAGCGAATCGCACTGTCGGCCTCGTGCTCGCAGGTGACGACGGACACCATCAGCTTCGGTACGCGATCTTCGGTCGGGGCTGCTCACCCGGCTCGTTCGGTCACGCCGGTGCGCACGCCCAGGTGGCCTGGGCGGATCCCGCGTCCGGGATCTCGTTCGCGTTCCTTACCAACGCGATGCACGAGGACATGATGCAATCGGGCATGACCTCGAACCGCCTGGCGACCATCGCGGCTGATCTCAGGTTCTGACGCGGCGGCGGGTCACCCGAGGTCGCGGCCGACGATCGACACGAACGAGACCATCTCGCCGGGATAGCCGCCGAGGTTGTGCGTGAGTGCCAGCGGACGGTCGTTCGTGATCTGACGCGGTTCCGGCGCTTCGTGGCGGAGCTGCAACCAACACTCGAACAACATGCGCAGGCCCGACGCGCCGACGGGGTGCCCGAAGCTCTTCAATCCGCCGTCGGGATTGATCGGTAACTCACCGTCGAGATCGAAGTTGCCGGCGAGGATCTCCTGCCATGCGGTTCCGCGCTCGGCGAAGCCCAAGTCCTCCATGAGGATGAGTTCGGTCGGCGTGAAGCAGTCGTGCACCTCGGCCATCGCCAGTTCGTGGCGCGGATCGGTGACGCCGGCCTGGGCGTACGCATCGGCCACGCTCGCCTCGACCTCGGGGAAGTGGGTGTAGTCGTAGCTCGGATCCGTGAGCCCCGAACCGTTTCCCGCGACGAACGACAGCGCCTTGATGTACAACGGAGTATCGGTGTAGTGATGGGCGTCTTCGGCGCGTACGACGATCGCAGCTGCCGCGCCGTCGGCTACGCCCGCGCAGTCGAGAATGCCGAGCGGCCCTGCGACCCGCGGCGATGCGCAGATCTTCTCCATGCTCATCTCCCGTTGGAACTGGGCCCGCGGGTTCTTCGCGCCGTTGGCATGGTTCTTCCAGGCGATGCGTGCGAGCACGTTCTTCAACTCGTCCTCGTCCACGCCGTACTTCTTCGCGTACGCGGGCGCGACCATCGAGAACATCGCCGCCGCGGTGAGCGTGCGCGCGGTGCCGTCGTTCGGGACGGGAAAGGCGTTCAATCCTGCATATCCGCTGTCCTTGACCTTCTCCGCGCCCAGTGCCATCGCACTGTCGTACGCGCCGGACGCGACTGCGTACGCCGCTTGGCGTAGCGCCTCGGATCCGGTCGCGCAGAAGTTCTCGACCCGGGTCACCGGCTTGTTCTCGAGGTGGAGTGGGCGGGCCAGGGTGATGCCGCTCATGCCGCTCTGCGCAGTGCCGAACCAGTACGCGTCGACCGCGTCCTTGTCGGTCCCGGCCGCGGTGAACGCCTGGTTGGCAGCATCGACGATCAGATCGTCGAGTCCGGTGTCGAATCGTTCGCCGAACGCAGTGCACCCCATCCCGACGATCGCGACCCGATCCTTGATCCCGTGTGAACCCATCTCAGTCCTTTCCGCCGCGTACGGGGCGGGCCTTCCAGAAGTAGTCGTGGATGCCGTCGGCAGTGAAGAGCCGCCGGAAGGTCATCTCGACCCGGTCACCCATCTTCACGTCCGCCGCGTCGACGTCGGTCATCTCCACCGGGAAGCGCCCGCCACCGTCGAAGTCGACCACCGCGAACACGATGGGCGGACTCGGCGAATACGCAAGTTTGTCGATGGTGAACGTGACGATGGTGCCCTCGATGTCCGCCATCGGCGCGGGCTCCATGTCGACGCCGGGCGCCGTGATTGCCGGCGGCAGGTGCAACTCACCGGTGGCCGCGTTGCGCGAGCCGACGAATCCGAACTTCCAATCCTCGGACCGCCCGGCGGCCGAAGCCGAGACCCGGGCCGGTTCCGGACGGCGTGGCGGCTCGACCGTCACCATGCCGCGCCAGCTGAGGAACTTGCCGTAGAGCACGTCCCCGCCCGTTGCCACTTGCTCGGCGACCGACCGCGCCGGTGCGAAGTCCGCGATCGCGTCGGTCGTGCGGAACAGCATCACGTCGGCCCCGTCGGCGAGGGACACCACCGCGATGATCTCGCCGGGCGCGGCCCGCTCGAGTGTCGCCGCCAGGAGCAACCCGGCGTGCGCGGTGCCGGTGTTGCCGACGGAGGTCGCGAGGCCGTCGACCAGCGCGCCGTCGCGGAGTCCGAGCCGTTTGGCCAAGGCCGTCGCGGCCCGTCCGTGCATGCCGGTGACGACCGCGTGGGCCACGGCGCCGGACTCGATTCCGGCGCCGGCCAGTGCCGCGCTCCACGCTTGCAGGCCCAGCGGGACGTACTTGGTCTCGCCGAAGCGCTCCTCCCAGACCTTGGAGCGGCGGTCGCCGGGTGTGCGCCAGCGGTCGAGGAACTCGTCGGTCGCGGTGCCGGCACCGAGATACTCGGCAATCACGGGTCCGTCGGCGGCGTCGCCGATCAGGATGGCTGCGGCCGCGTCACCACCGGCGGCCTCGTCCGGACTCGTGGGCAGCCCGGTGCGGATGTCGGCGCTGACCACCAGGGTCGTGCCCGAGCTTTCGAGCGCGATCCTCAGTG
>JAENVU010000290.1 GCA_016650415.1 Acidimicrobiia bacterium | reverse complement strand
TTGTTCCGTTCCACCGATGGTGCCAAGACCTTCAAGGCGATCGCCACGGATCTCCTTGCGGGCAACCACGTGATTGCCGACTTCACGAACCCCAGTGGAACGCCGATCCAGTTCTCGCCGGCATACGCGAAGGATCACACGATCTTCGGTTACTCCAGCCAGGACGTTGTCCGCTCGACCGACGGAGGCGCGACCTGGAAGGTCCTCCGCCTCCCGAGTGGGGAGTCGTTCCTCCGGCGCTTGCAGTCCTCGGACGTATTTTCTGGGACGGGCAGCAGCTCGATCAGCAAGCGAACGGTCGCAGCGATTGCGCTCGGCGCGTTCGTCGTACTCGCGCTGATCACGATGGGGTACCGCCAGTACCGCCGGCGTCGGATGTCAGAGTCGGCCGCGGCCGTCGATTGAGCCGAGACCGGGCTTCGGGAACGGAGGGAATCGATGTTCGCCCGCGTTCGGTGCAGCTCTACCGAACCGGCGTCGAACGACTAGCCGTCGCGTTCAGAAGAGGATCGGGAGCTGGTCCCTCGGCGAGTAGCCGGTTGCTGTCGGTGTGGTCATCGCGCCGTACGTCGAGGGCGCGAACAGCCACGTTTCGGTTGCATAGCGTCCTTTGGTCATGCCGGGGTCGGTGCCAGTTCGGTGGAGCAGCAAATGGTCGAAGATGAGCGCATCGCCCGCCTCGAAGATTGGGCGAACGATCGCGTCGCCGCCGGCCTTTTCTGCGTTCTCGGGACTCACGCCCCAGTCTGCATAACCGCTGCCGACCTTTGGTGACGCGCGGTCACCGGTTTGGACGAGTTCGTCGAAGCGCCGGCCGACGACGTCGAGACCCGGCGCGTCGTCCCCGCAGTGGGAGAGCGAGAGCCAGATGTTCAGCGATCGGATTCCGGCGCCCATGAACGCACCGTCTTGGTGCCAGCCCCCGGAACCATTGTGCGGGATCCGCCGAAGCGTTGCCTTCCTCGCGAGAAGCATTGGGGGTTCGCCGAAGTACTCGTCGGCGAGCTGGCGGATTCCGGCTTTGTCGAGGATCTCGATGAGGTCGAAGAGGGTCGGGGGTGACTCGACCGCGGTGAGGTTGCCCTGCGAACGTCGGCGGACCCGATCACTGACCCGGTCGGGATCGAAGCGCTCATACCATCCGGCGAGGTCCGGCTTCGCTTCGCCATTCGCTTCGGCATCGAACGCATCGAACGCGGTGTCGATGTCCTGGACCAGCCGGTCGACGTCGCTTCGATCGACGAGGCCGCGAACCAGGATTGACCCGTGATGACGGATCGCGCTCCGCAGCGCGCCGACGGTGAGGTCGTGGCGGTGGATTTCGGGCATGAGCGCACCGGGAAAACGATCCTCGACGATCTCCGGCCAGGCCGGGGGCTCGCTGGACCGGCGCATGAGGCGGAACGCATCGTGGCGCAATGCGAGAAGCCGCTGCTCGATACGGCGATCGCGCTGGGCTCGGTTCGCGTCGGTCAACTGGCGGACCGCTTCGACGGGCTGATCGGCCGCCAAGAGGGCGTCGGCCTCAGCGAGCGCAGTGTACGGATATTCGGTCGGACGCCGCTTCCGGCGAATGCGAAGCATCGCGAACTCCCCCTCTTCATCGGAGACGCTCCGGTTTGCTGCCAACCGGAGCATTTCGGTGAATTACCAGGCTACCCGTACTGATCGGTGGCCGTTCAGTCTGGGGGGAGCCCGTCGTCCTGCAGTACCCGCGCGATTGGATCGGCGAGCGAGGCCGCGAATCTCGGCGTGAAGTGCTGGTTATCGAACCGGACGATCTGGCCGTCGATGACCGGATCACAGATCGGGAAGAACGGAGGGCGAGTACGTCGAGACCGGCTTCGAACCTGCGCCGGTGTGCCGATCGACCGATCGACGGCGTCGATGTCGTGTTGTCCGACGCTGGGGATGAAACGGCTGAGCGTCGACGCGCGTTCGCTCGGTGTGGGGTGTTGCCGCTCTGGCTGGTGGGTGGGGGTGTCGTAGTGTCCGGTCGGTGGTGGCTGGGGTGCGTGAGGCGCGGGGTGAGGCGGGTCTGAGGGGCGGGTTGGGGG
>JAENVU010000289.1 GCA_016650415.1 Acidimicrobiia bacterium | reverse complement strand
GCCGGTGATCTCGGCCGCGTCCGTTGTCCGGGGAACGAGGAAACGGCGCCCGCGTACTCCATGTCGGTGGGCGGAGGATCTCGATCCAGGAACGCGCGGACGACCGATGCCCGGAGGGCCCGACGTCGCTGAGGAACGCCGTGATCTCCTCGATCAGACCGGCCGCAACCCGACGTACGGACCGGTAGGAGAACGGCGCCGTCCCGTCGGCAGTGAGCTCGGCCCGCTCCCGCAGTTCATCGGGGAACTGCCAGTAGTCCGGTTCGATTCCTGCACCGATCAACTTCTCGACCGAGACCCGCGAGAGAGGGAGACTTGCTCGTCGTGCGCACATCGCGCATTGGAATGCCATCGTCGGCGCGTTGGTCTCGAGGTTGATACGAAAGGTGATCGAAGACAGCGGCACGAGCCCGGGCCCACAACTCGGACAGCGCATGGTGACCAGTTCGATCGGCAGGTCCGAAGAAGTGAAGTCGGGCACGGGTTCCATGCTGAGGGCCTTTCCTGTGTTCTTCCGGCTAAACCGTTCCGGATCGCGGTCGTTGCCGTTGGCGCGCGGGATGTCGGTGGTCGTCAGGGCGCGTGTCCGGCCGAGAGGTGTTGGACGCGCGAACTCGTGAGCGGTGGTTCGTCGGCGCGGTCGGCGCAGCCGTGACCAGGTGCCGGCTCGAGAATGAACGCAACGTGATCTCCGCAATCGTGTTGGTCACAGATGGTTCCCGAGAACCAATCAAGACCGTCGATCACGGGGACATTGTCGGGGCCCGCAGTCCAACGGATGGAAGAGAACTTGTCGACCTCGTCGTCGGTTTCTTCCCCGAAGTGCCGCGCCAGGTCGAAGTCGCGATCGTGAAGCACGTGCGCAGCGAGGGTGGTGGCCCGTTGCGCGACCATGAAGGTGTGATTCTTCTTGGAGAGAAACACCGCGACCCGGGTCGGGGAGATACTGGACTGACTCCAGAACCCGACCAGGCACCCGGCGGTGTCGTGGTCGTCGCGGGTGGTCACGATCAGCATCGGCCAGTCCAGCCGGCTCGCAAGGCGGTCGAATGATTCGGTCGTCGCAGTGTCGGGCATCGTTGGGGCTCCTGGGCTCGGCTTGGGACTTCAGTTCCCAGTTCCATCGATTGGCAAACGTCTGAACTGCATCGAGCTTCCGTCGGTCCCCGCACCTCAGGAGGGGTTTCCCGACGCGGCCGAGCCGTGCGACACTTCCGAGATGGATGGTTCGCGTGACGTACCGCTCGGATGACGGGGCGCTGATGGCAGGGCCCGGGTGGGACCCGGCGGTGGCGTCGATGTCTCCGCTCGACATGCTCGACGCGCTTCCGCAGGCTGCGATTTTGACCGACGAAACCGGCCTCGTCCTGGCGTTGAATCATGCCGCGACGGAGCTCTTCGGATGGGGCGAATCCGAGGTTCGCGGCCGTCCGCTCGAAGCGGTCCTTCCCATCGAGGCCGGCTCGACCAACGCGGGCACCCGTGCCTTGGCGAGCGGTGAAGCCCAGTCGGGTCGCTTCGCCGTCCGGCACAAGAACGGAAGTCCGCTCTGGGTGATGATGACGCATCGGCCGGTGTACGCCGCCGACGCGGTGCAGGCGATGCTGGTCGTGGCCGAGGACGCGACCGAGCGACTGCGCATGCGCGCTGAATCCGACGTCCTCGCGCGCCAGCTGTCGCTGGCGGTCGAAGCCGCGTCCATCGGGACGTGGTCCTGGGACTCCGAGACCGGGTCGGTCGTCTGGGACGCGCGCATGGAGACGATCTTCGGCTTGGAACCCGGGACGTTCGACGGCACGTTCGAGGCCTACCACGCGATCTTGCACCCCGACGACGCATCGAGGGTCATGACGGCGGTCCAGGAGGCAATGCGTTCGGGGTCTCGATACACCGTCGATCATCGCGTGGTCTGGCCGGATGGTTCGGTGCACTGGTTGCAGGGCATGGGCCAGGTCACCGTTGATTCCGAGGGCCGATCCACCGGCACGATCGGCTGCGTCATCGATGTGACCGAACCCGTGTTGGCGCGCCAGTCCCTCGAACAGGCCGTGACCGATGCCGTTGCGGCCGCGGATCGAGAACGGCTCAATGCCGCGCGGTGGGCGCTCATCGGTCGGATCAACGAACTGCTCGCGGCGGCGGCGAGCCCCGAGGCGGTGATGCGCGGCGTCGCGCACGAACTCGTCCCCGAACTTGGCGCGTGGTGTGCGGTGCTCGTGCTCCCCGAGGCAGATCATGCGGCTCCGGAGGTTGTGGTTCACCATGAGGAGAATCTGACCGTCGTCGCAGAGATGAAGACGCTCGAGGCGCTCCTCCGCGAACAGGGTGGGGAACCCTTCGGAACCGAACGGGCCCTGAGGACCGGACGAAGTGTTCTCGTCGAGCGGATCGACGAGGAACTGCGACCCCGGGGTGCTGACGACGACATTCGTGAGGTCCTCCATCGGCTCCGGCTCCATCACGCGATGTCGGTCCCACTGGTCAAACGGGGTCGCGTGATCGGCGCCCTTGCCTTCGCGAGTTCCGATTCGGGACGTGCCTATGACGAAGCGGATCTGGCCTTGGCCGAGGCCTTGGCGAGTCGAATCGCGTCGACCATCGAGAACCGCCGGCTCCAGCAGAAGCAGCGGATCATTGCTGCCACCCTCCAGCAGCACCTCCTGCCCGCCGAGGTCCCGTCCATCGACGGTCTGGAACTCGCGGTCCAGTACTGGGCGGCCGGCGAAGGAGTGGACGTCGGCGGTGATTTCTACGACGCATTTCCAGTTGGCGATCATTGGCTGATCGTGATCGGCGACGTGTGTGGGAAGGGTCCGGCCGCCGCGGCGCTTACTGCGATGGTGCGGCACACCATCCGCACCGCCGCGTGGGCCGGAGCCTCGCCGGATTCGATCCTGGCGCAGCTGAACCACGCGGTCCGGCAGGCCGATCACGCGACGTTCTGCACGGTCTTGGTCTGTGAGCTGTTCTCGACCGACGGTGGATTTCGGTTGACGCTGACCCCCGGGGGTCATCCGCTCCCGCTCTGGCGCGGTGCTGACGGGACCTCGAAGTTCGCCGGCCGACCGGGTCAGCTGATCGGCGCCTTCGAAGCCGTCACGACCTCGACGACCGACATCGAGCTGGGGCCGGGGGATTCCTTGGTGCTCTACACCGATGGCGTCACCGACCTGCCGCCACCGTACGGCGTCGATGACGAGGAACTGATCGCGATGGCCGATCGGGTCGGCGCCGATCACACGCACGCGGCATCATTCGCGGAGGCCTTCGGTCAGGAACTCGCCGACGCCTTGCCGTTCAACGAGCGGACCGACGACATTGCCCTGATGGTGCTGCGAGCGACGGGCTAGCGACGCACCGTCGGACGAACCATGCCCCGGTCGAGCACCGCTCGTACCGCTTGGGCTCGGGTGTGAACGTCGAGTTTCCGGTAGGCGTTGCGGATGTGGGTCTTGACCGAGTTGAGGCTGATCTGCAGCGACTCGACGATGGCGGCATTGCTCAATGCCTTCGGCGATGAGGATGAGGATCTCGGCCTCGCGTTCGGAGAACCCTTCACTCCGGCCCGGCCAGTCTCGCTCGGCCGGACTGTGAGTCGAGGATTGAAGCCGGTCCGAGTCGGGTATGGAACTCCTGCACGCCTACCCCCGACAGAGGAGGACGTTCTGATGAGTGACAAGACCGATGAAGTGAGCGGACGGGCCAAGGAGGCCGCGGGCGCAGTGACCGGGAATGCCGATCTGAAACGCGAAGGCAAAGTCGAACAGGGCGCAGCCGATGCGAAGAAGAAGGTCACGGACGCGATCGATGTGGTCAAGGAGAAGGTCGAAGATCTGGTGAATCGCGACTGACGGTCGAACACGCGGGTTCCGGGAGACCGATCCCGGATGACACTCAGGCGGTGGGCTCGGCAACGAGTCTGCCGCCTGAGCCGCGTCACGTGGCGGGTTCAACCGGCCGCTTTGTTGCCGGTCGGCGCGGGTTCGTGTTTGGGATCGAACCCGCAGGGGTACGGCTCAGCCCGCTGATTCTGTGAACGAGGGAAAGGGTTTTGCCATGGCTGCCGAAGGGCTGCACGAACTGCCCGAGCAACTTCCTGCGATGGTCGTGGATCGGCATCGTGCGATCCGGTCGATCATGGAGGAGTTCGAGGCCATCGACTGGTACGACCAGCGGGCGTCGTGTACCGACGACGAGGAACTTCGCGCCGTGCTCGAGCACAATCGTGACGAAGAGAAGGAACACGCCGCGATGACGCTCGAATGGCTCCGCCGTCGAGATCCGGTCCTCGATCGACATCTCCGTACGTACCTCTTCCGCGAAGGCTCCATCACTGAACTCGAGGCCTCCGAATAGGAGCACCTCTGGTCACGTTCGCGGGCGCAGCCGCGTCGCGATAGCCAACGAAAGGAACGACGTCATGGCATTTCTGCTTTGGTTGATTGCGGTCATCCTGGTGGTTTCGGGAATCGTCGCGGCGATCCGCGGCGCCGTCGCCTACGGATTGGCACTGATCGTCGTGGGCCTGCTGGTCGGGCCGGGCGGTGTCAGCGTGTTCGCGTGACCTCGCCCCGGGGTTTCGAAACGTGACCCCGGGGGAACGTCTCCCGTGAGCGGTTGCGGCCCGCGCCTGCCCCCGGGCCGCAACCGCCGATCCGGTGAGAAACGCTGGTCCGCATCACCCTCAGGGGTGATGCGGACCAGCTCGCGTTCGTCCACAGTCGTTCCATGCCCCGCCGCACGGTCCGAGTCCCGTTCTCGATCATCGATCATGAGTCCGCCCCTGCGTTCGAGCTGCGGTGGAGGCGCGAGGTGATCCAACCCGGCCGGTGGTTGGTGACGACACATGACCGCGACGACGGCCGTCGCTGACCAGTCGGCCGTCGGCCAATCTGCGAGGATTCCGCGATGAGCCATCAAGATGTCGTTCTCACGATCCCGGGGTCCGTCGGCTTCGTACGCCTTGCTCGGTTGGCGGCCGCCGACTCGGGGGCTCGGGTGGGTATGCCGGTCGAAG
>JAENVU010000288.1 GCA_016650415.1 Acidimicrobiia bacterium | reverse complement strand
TGGTTTCGGTGGTCCTCGGCGTCACGCTTCTCCATGAACGAGTCGCGTTGGATTCTCCGACTCGTGTCGCCAGCGTGGCCGTCGCGTGCGTGGCCGTGGTGTGGGCGCTCGTCTCACTGGCGCGTTCGGAGAACCGCGAGGACCTCGCGGCCGATCTCCCGGGCACGATGGCCGTCCTCGCGCCCGACCGCGAACACCGCTAGGTCTCCGGCCCGGCTGATGTCCGGGAGCCCGCGGGCGGCTCAGCGATGGGCGTCGCCGCGCCAGGGTTCGGTCTTGAGGTCGGGGTCGTACTCGCGGAGGGGATGGCGGTTCGGATCGAGCCACGCGTCGGTGTCCCACGGCTCGAACGCGTTCGTCACGTTGGCCAGTCCGGTGGTCGCGAGTTCGGGGTAGTGGCGCAGGATGACCGACTTGAAACTGCTGTCGTCCACCCATCGCATTCCCTCGTCGCTGTAGACCTCGGGCCGGTAGTCGTCGGTGTAGAAGCGATCGGCCTGGAGCCGGCGGCTCGCGTTGAGGATGAAGATCTGGAACATCGTCTCGCCGAACCCGAAGTGGGTCGGCCGGTGGGCTTCGGCGAGCGTGCCGATCATGAGATCCAGGTTCTCGACGTTGTCGCCGTAGACCTCGGTGATCGCGCGCACGACATCCGTGTCGTCGGTGAGGTCGGCGAATGTCCGGATCGGGTTGAGCCCGAGTTGACGACGGAACTCGTTGTAGCGCGGGACTCCCCGCTCCCGAGCGCGCAGGATGTCGATGGCGCCCATGTCGAACACCGGGTTTCCGGGGATGCTGAGCTCCTGCATGAACTTCGGGAAGTTGTTGAGCACCAGTTGGCCGGGGTGTTGGTTGCCGAAGGAATAGAAGAGGTTGGCCATGCCGACGGCGTCGCTCACCTTCGGCGATCCGGCTTGCCGGCTGGCCACGAACGGCAGTTCCTCGATCAGATCGCCGGAGCGGTGGTCGCGGAGTTCGAGTTCTTCCGGGAGCAATGAGTGGAGGCGGTACACCTCGACGAACTCCTCGGAGAGTCCGAACGCGACGTCGTGCCGGTTGATGGCGTTGCCGATCAGCCCACCCAACTCGGGGTTCGCGACCTTGAACTCGGCGACGGCCTTGCGGTGTTCGGGCTTGCGGAACTTGTACGTGAGGATGCCGTACCAGTTGGAGTTGAGCGCCAGCGTCAGGCACTGATGAGGCAGGATCGCCGGCGTCCACTCGATCGAGTGGATCTTGGCCATCACCGCGGCGTTGACCAGACGGGCAACGTTGAACAGCCGGTTGTCGTCCCAGTCGGGATGGGCCGTTTGCAAATGATCACAGATCGCGTTGTGCTCGCGCGCGAACAGGGTGTGCAGCATCGACAGGCCGACCCACCAGTTGCGGATGAACCCGCTGTCCTCGACGCCGTTTGCGGCCCGCGGCAGGGTGTGGTCGTCGTCGAGGCGGAGTTTTCCGTCGACGCCACTGCGCAACCGGTCCTGGGTCGCCTGATCACTTCCGTAGATCTGCGAACCGTCCCACCAGTGGGTGACCTCGTTCAGATGGGTCACCGGCGTCGGTTCGCCGAACTCCTGCCGCGTCGGATCGGGTTGGGTCCGCCCGATGAACATGTTGGGCTGGCGGAACCGCTGCCGCGCGGGGTCGTCCTCGTCGAGCGGGATCTCGATGATGTCGCGCTGGAGGATCTCGCCGTGGGTGATCCAGTCGTGATTCTGGAACTGGATCCACGAGGCGGCCAGCAGATTGAGGAACGGAACCTCCTTCATGGTCTCGCCGCGCGTCAGCAGCTTGCGGCTGATCGTGCGCGGGTTCGGCGAGAGGAGTTCCTCGTCGGTGGGCCGCCGGATGGACGAGTTGGCGACGTTGCGCGGGAAGCGGGTCCCGGCGGCGCCCTCTTTGGGGTTGTCGAGCCGGTTCCAGCTTCCGTCGGCCGTGCGGAAGTGGGTGACCCCGGCGGGCGGCGTGAGGTCGCCCGCGGCGAACCCGGTCTTCACGTGCGCGGGATACGACGATTTCAAGTTGTCGCGGTTGAGCTTGTCGCGCATGTAGGCGAGGGTGAGGATCCCCTTGTAGAGCCCCTTGTGGTACCAGTTGGTCCACACCTCGGCGCGGTAGTTCCGGCCGACGAGGCGCGTGGCGAAGTCCCAGATGGCACTGCCCAACGCGCCGACGGCGTGGCCGACGATGTATCGCAGTTGCCGCCAATGGGGGTCGGATCGGTCCTCGTCGAGCGGTGTCGGGAGCCTCGGCTCGGGCGGTGCCGCGAGCAGGATGTCGGCGTCGAAGAAGTGGAGTTCCGGCACGAACACATTGACTTCGGCGTGCGCGTTCGCGCGGGCGGAGGCCAACAGCTCGGTCCATTCGGTCTGGCCGGGGTGACGTTCGAGCGCCTGGGCGAAGTGACTCGCGGCCCGCTCGTAGCGCTCGCCGAGGAAGTGGGCGAGGCCCAGCAGCGCTTCGCTCTCACCGCTCGGGTCGTCGGTCGCGATGTCCTGGAGTGCTTCGACCGCGCCGTCGAAGTCGCCGGCACGTAGAAAATGAACGGCTTTCTCCCGGAGGCCGTCCCAGTCGCCCTGGGCGTCGTGTCCGTTCATGATCCTCCCGCCACCGGTTCGACGAGCAACGCGCCGTGCCTGCCCGCACTGCTCGGCACGGTACACCTCTTCACCACGCGGGCGCCGGTGAGCTCGTCCCCACTACCGTGCGATCAACGCGAAGAAAGGAGCGACGCCGTGCCTCGTACTACGACACGTCCTCGCGTCATCTCGTCGACCGGAACTTCGGGGGGAACCTTGGGCGGAGGTTCGGGCAGTGCCGTTCCGGGCCAGGGAGACCGTGCGTCGGCCGGAGCGGTGCAACGCCTCGGCTGGCGGGTGAAGCGCTGGTTCTGGGACCGGCTCACGATCCTCAAGTATCACGGAGAGGTCCCCACCGTCATCGGGGTTCCCGCCGACGGGAAACGTGCGGTTCGCCTGGTTCCCTTCACTTCGAAGTATCCGACGATCCAGATCGATGGCGTGGTGGTGGCCGACGAAGTCCCGGCCGATGAGGTCGACAAGAAGAAGCGGCTGTTCACGAAGCTTCAGCACCGCCTCGTCAAGTGGATTCCCCCGACGCAGGAGGGGTTGCGATCCGTAGCTGCGAACGCGCACACCGCGTTGGACGATGCGTATACCCCTGCCCACCGACGGTGCTTTCCGGAGCCGGTCCGGCCGTCCGAAGCCGGACTCGGCGCGCTCGCGGTCGCGAGTCCCTACGCGAGCTATCTCCACGCGACCGGGCCCGGTACCTTTCGATGGGATCTCAGTGTCCTGGCCGACTTCGAGTGTCACGCCGGCCTCGTGCCGCTGGGAGCTGTCGTCGATTTCACCCTCGATGCGAGCACGGGCGGCCTCGAGCCCGTCCGGATCGAGACGAACCGGGGCGCCGCGCAACCGGGCACTGCCGGGTGGGTCGACGCCGAGCGGATGGCGGTGTGCTCGATCACGACGCACGCGGCGATGGTGCGTCACTTCAACTGGCTGCATCTCACCGCCGGTCAACCGCTCGAGGCCGCCACGCGGAATCGGCTCCCGGCCCGTCACCCCATCCGACGGTTGCTCTGGCCGCACGTCTTCGGGACCCACGCCGGCAACGAACTCGTCACCGAGGTGCTGCTGTGCGCGGGTGGTGACTTCGATTCGATCTTCAGCCTGACCCACCGCGGCATGTGCCGCTTGTTCGAGGCCACCTCGACCAGCTTCGATCTGGCTTCGATCAATCCGGGCCTCGACGCGTCCCGGCGTGGCGTGGCCGAGAGTGGTGTCGCGACCCCCGCGCCGGATCACTGGAACACTCTCTACGGGGTGATCTTCGATCACGCGCAGCGGTATCTCTCGGTGTACTACGCGTCCGACGACGACGTCGTCGCCGACCAGGCGCTCGGTGCCTGGATCGACGACCTCGACCAACTGCTGCCGAACGGCACCCGCGGGGTACTCGGGAGCACGGTCACCGTGTCGGGGGTTGCGTCGCTCCTTGCCACCGTGATCTACCTCGCCACCGTCGAGCACGAGATCACGGGCAGTGGTCTGTGGGACTACCAGTTGTGGAGCGACACGTCGCCGGTGCGGATCTACGAGGACGGGCGCCGGTTGCCGGTCGACGTCTATCAGCGACTCGTCAACGCCAATCTGACCCTCAACGTCCATCGCACCATGCTGGTGAACGACGACGTCATCGGGGTCGCGCTCGACGAGCGCGGGGCCTGGGCCTTCCGGGAGTTCCAGCAGGACCTGCTCGGTCTCCAGGCTCGTCTCGATCGGGGGACACCGGCTCCGTGGCGGCT
>JAENVU010000287.1 GCA_016650415.1 Acidimicrobiia bacterium | reverse complement strand
TCGTGACCGGGCTGGAAACGGGCATGGGGGTCGTCACGTGGCGCATTCACTCTCGCCGACCTGGGAGACGTACGGACCAGTCTCGTCGAAGTCGACGTAGAAATCGGGGTTTTCCTCCGGGGTCGGGAAAACATCGAGGTCTTTGAGCGATGCGCCGACCTTCGCCGCGCCGCCCGATCGGTCCAGCCAGTCGCGGAAGGTCTCGCCCGCAGTGCGCTCACCGGCGAACTGACCGACCACCCGAACGACCGCGGTCGACGCGGTCTTGGCCGGCACTTTGGTGGCCTTGTCGCCGAACTGGATCTCCATCTCTCCGACACGGCCACCGAGGAGCATTTGGTATCCGGGAGCTGCCCGGCCATGGGCACGGCGTTCGAAGCCCATGAACCCGATGTCGGCAATGTGGTGCTGGCCGCAGGAGTTGGTGCAGCCGGAGATGTTCACGCGCACCCCGCCGACCTCGGCGAGTCCGGCCTCGGCGAGCGCCCGGTCGATATCGGCGGCGAGCCCACGCGACTGGGTGACGGCCAGGTTGCAGGTGTCGGCCCCGGGGCAGGACACGACGTCACGGGCCATCTCGGCACCGGGCCGGTGCATGTCGGCGGTCACCAGGCGGTCGTACAACCCGGGGAGCTGATCCTCGGTGAGTCCGCGCAGGACGAAGTTCTGCCGGTTGGTGATCCGGATCTCGACGTCGAAGTCGCGTTGGATGTTGGCGAGCAGACGGAACTGTTCGGTCGTGATGTCGCCGAGCTTGCAATGGGCATACGCGCTGACGGTGCCGTTGGCGCGTCCGCGCACCACGTTGGCCAGCTCCCACCGGCGGAACGGGTCGAGGCCCGAGAACTCGATCGGTGCACCGGTGTCGGCCGGGACCGTGGTGCCCATCCCTGCGGGTGCATCTCCGGTCTCGGTCACGATCTCGGGCACTCCGCCCGGGTAGGTCGCGGATGCCCCGAGAAACTTGCGCTCCTTGAAGATCCGTTCGCGGAGTTCGTCGATGCCCATCGTGTCGACGAGCCACTTCATGCGCGCCCGCAGTTTGTTGTCGCGGTTGCCGAAGTGGTCGAAGGTGCGCAGCGTCGCCTCGATCGTGGCCAGCAGGTCGTCGCGGCTCGTGAACTCCTCCAGCGCCTGCGCCGGGTGGGGGTTGGCGCCGAGTCCGCCCGCAAGGAAGATGCGGAACCCCGGTTCGACGGTGCCGTCCTCGTTCGGACGGGAGACCGCGATCACCCCGACGTCGTTGAACATCGCCTGACCGCAGTCGGTGGCGCAACCGCTGAAGTTGATCTTGAACTTCCGCGGCAGACGCTGGGAGATCGGATTGCGGAGGAACCACTGGTAGGTGGCCTCGGCCCAGGGCGAGATGTCGAGCACCTCGAACGGGCACGCACCCGCGAGGTGGCACCCGGCAACGTTGCGGACGGTGTCGCCGCATGCCTCACGGCTCGTGAGGCCGACCGACGCTATGGCCCGGAGCACTTCGGGCGTGTCGCGCAGCTCGACGAAGTGGAACTGCACGTTCTGGCGGGTGGTCAGATGGCCCCAGCCCCGGGAGTTCGTCTCCGAGATCGACGCCAGCATCTCCAGCTGTTCGGCATCGACCCGTCCGTACGGGATCTTCACCCGCACCATCTGGTTGGTGCCGCCCTGACGTTGGCCGTAGATGCCCTGGGTCAGGCGACGGACGCGGAACACGTCTTCGTCGAGATCGCCGGCGAGGTACTCGTCGACCGCGGTGGCGAAGCGGACGATCTCGTCGTCGACCTCGGGGTCGAGGGGGCGGGCTCGGAGTTCTTCGAGATTGATGGCCATCGGTGTCCTTCGGAGTAGGGCACCGGCAGCACGCGTCCGCCGGTCCCGGTGGGAGGGAGGCGGGTCGGGGGGCGTCAGATCAGACGCACATCGACCCCACGCGCATACACAGCTCGTCCGTCACCTCATGAGGGGTACGGCCTTGAGCGATGCTCGGGGCGCCGTGGGCTCGAATCACGGTTTGCACCCTACCGATTGGGATCTTGAAATACCAGTAAATTGGTCGGATTAATTTCCGACTGTGACACTCGGCTTTCACATCCGGAGGCGCCTGGGCCTGGTGTGGGGGACTGAAAGCCCGGTCCAAGACTCCTGGCGGAGGGCTGGGGAGGTGCGCCTCCGCTCAAATCCGCAGCCGCCCGGGCGGAATTTGCGGCGTTTGGGGTGTGGGCGTCGGATGCCGACGGTGTCGCCCCGAACGTGGGCGGCCGGGGGTGGGTAGCGTCGGCGGGATGAGCCGGACCGGGGCCCGATTGACCGAGTTGGGGATCGAACTCCCGGAAGTGTTTCCCCCGGCCGGGAACTACCTCGGCTGTGTCCGGAGCGGGTCGCTCCTCCACGTGGGAGGCCACGGACCGGTCAACGGCTCCGAGATCGTCACCGGCAAGGTCGGCGACACCGTGGATCTCGCCGGAGCCCGACGAGCGGCCCGGATGACCGGCCTCTCCCTCCTCGCCACCATGCGCCTCGAACTCGGGGACCTCGATCGGGTGGTGCAGATCGTGAAGGTCTTCGGGATGGTGAATGTCGCGCCCGGGTTCAACCAGATGCCCGCCGTCATCGACGGGTGTTCGGATCTCCTCGTCGACGTGTTCGGCGACGCCGGTCGCCACACGCGCTCGGCGGTCGGGATGGCCGAGCTCCCGTTCGACATCGCGGTGGAAATCGAGCTCATCGCCGAGGTGAACTGAGCCGTGGCCCGGCCCGCGAAGCGAGCCGAGATCCCGGAACCGATCGCGCCCGAGGCGCCGGCCGAGCCCGTCGCCGTCGAGCTGCTCGCTTCCCATGACGACGTCGTCGAGTTCACGTTCGGCCCCGCGGACCTCGCGAACGCCGACCTGGCTCATCTGCGACTCGTACGCGGCGTGGTCCGGGCGGTGCAGTTCACGAGCACCCGGCTGCGCGGCTGCACGCTCGTCGACGTGCAGTTCGATGATTGCGAGTTCTCCGGCGCGGACTTCCATGATGCGTCGCTCACCCGAGTCGCGTTCCGGAACTGTCGGATGGTCGGGGTCGGCTACTCCGAGGCCGAGCTGGGTCACGTCCGCTTCAACGACTGCAAACTCGACGACGCGAACTTTCGCTTCGCTCGGCTCGATCACGTGTGGGCCGATTCCTCGTCGCTCCGCGAGGCCGACGCGTACGAAGCGTCGCTGGTCGCCGTACGGTTCGACGTCTGTGACCTCACTCGAGTCGACCTCGCGAAGGCGACGATCGACGGGCTCGACCTCCGGGGTTCGACCATCGACGAACTCCGCGGCGCGGCGCTCCTCCGGGACGTGCGCATCGGCGCCGATCAGGTGGTGCCCCTCGCCATGAGTGTCTTCGCCGAGACCGGCATCCGAATCGACTGACGCCCCCTTCCCTGCGTTTGGCGGATGGTGTGACGGTGGCGATCATGAGCCGCCAAACGCTCGTGGGGGGCTGGGGATGTGAGGCCTCGCAGTAACCTCCGCGGCCATGCGGATGTCTTCCCTCTTCCTGCGCACGCTGCGAGACGACCCGGCCGATGCCGAGGTGACGAGCCACAAGCTGATGGTGCGGGCGGGGTTGATCCGACGGGTGGCGTCGGGGATCTATTCCTGGCTGCCGTTGGGGAACCGGGCGCTGCGCAACGTGGCGCAGATCGTGCGCGAAGAGATGGACGACGCCGGTGCGCAGGAGGTCACGCTCCCGATCGCCCAGCCGCTCGACCTCTGGAAACAGTCGGGTCGCGACGACGCCTACGGCCAGATGATGTTCCGGGTCAAGGACCGCAAGGACAACTGGTACGCGATGGCTCCGACGGCCGAGGAGGTCGTCACGACGCTGGTGGCGGGGGAGTACTCGAGCTACCGGGACCTGCCCGTCAACCTGTACCAGATCAACTGGAAGTATCGCGACGAGCTGCGGCCGCGTTTCGGGCTGCTCCGGGCCCGTGAGTTCTTGATGAAGGACGCCTACTCCTTCGACGCCGATCTGGCCGGCCTGCAAGCCAGCTACGACCTGATGTTCCACGCCTATTCGCAGGTGTTCTCCCGTTGCGGGCTCACCTTCCGGGCGGTCAAGGCCCAGTCGGGCGAGATCGGCGGAGACACGAGCCAGGAGTTCATGGCCGTCGCCGCGATCGGTGAGGACGCGTTCGTCTGGTGCGAACAGTGCGACTACGCGGCGAACACCGAAGCCGCGACCCGGCGCCCGACGCCGGAGCAGGTGGTTCCCGACCAGCCTCCCCGTGAGGTGGTGCACACCCCGGCCATGCCCGGGATCGACGCCGTCGCCGACCACCTCGGGACCACGCCGGACCTGCTCATGAAGTCGATCGCGTTCGACGTGGACGGCGAACTGGTGCTGGTGCTCGTCCCGGGCGACCGCGAGGTCAACGAGTACGCGGTGGCCGGGATTTGCGCCCCGGCGAAGGTGCGCCTGTACACCGACGCCGACTTCGACGGCCACCCGGAGATTCCGAAGGGCTATATCGGTCCCGACTTCGCCGGCGCCGCTCGCACGCTCGCAGACTCGTCGCTCCGGGCCCCCCACGCCTGGGTCACCGGCGCGAACGAGGCCGATCACCATGCCCGGAACATGGTCCTGGGTCGTGACTTCACCCCGACGGCATGGAACGAGATCGTGCAGGTCGAGGCCGGCGACAAGTGCTCGAGTTGTGGGAGCCCGTTGCGTATCGACCGCGGCATCGAAGTGGGCCACGTGTTCCAGCTCGGCGACAAATACTCCCGTGCCCTCGGCGCGGTCTACACCGACGATGCCGGCGCCGAGCACCCGATGGTCATGGGCTGCTACGGCATCGGGGTGAGCCGCATCCTCTCGGCCGTGATCGAGGAACACCACGACGATGGTGGGATCTGCTGGCCCGCGGCAATCGCGCCCTACCAGGTGCACCTCGTCGTGATCCCCGGCCGAGGGGACAACTCGGCCGAGGTCAGCGCGGCGGCGGAGCAGCTCTACTCCGATCTGCGCGCCCGAGAGATCGACGTGCTCTTCGACGATCGCGACGTCAGCCCGGGGGTCAAGTTCGCCGACGCCGACCTGCTCGGCATGCCCGTTCAGGTGACGATCGGCGCCAAGGGACTGGCCCGCGGCGTGGTCGAGCGCAAGATCCGGGCGACCGGCGACCGCGACGAACTCGCCCTCGACGTCGCGCTCGATGCACTGACCGGCCACTGAGGAACGCGGCGCGACGCCGCGAACCCATCGTCGGTACGACGCGCGGTCGGGCGCTACCGTCGGGGCCATGACCTTGCCGGTCGGTCCGCCCGTCTCGCCGATGCTCGCGAAGCTCGCTCGTGAACTCCCACGGGGTGACCAGTGGAGCTACGAGCCGAAATGGGACGGGTTCCGGTGCATCGTGTTCCGCGACGGTGACGACGTGGAACTCGGTTCTCGCAACGAGAAGCCGCTCACGCGCTATTTCCCGGAGTTGATCGAACCGCTGCGGGCCGCGCTCGGCGATCGGGCGGTGGTCGACGGCGAGATCGTGATCATGACCGAGAACGGTCTCGAGTTCGATCTGCTCTCTCAGCGGATCCATCCCGCCGCGAGCCGGATCGCCAAGCTGGCCGAGGAGACTCCCGCCGCATTCGTGGCGTTCGACCTGCTCGCCGATGCTGCCGACCGACGAAACGAGCCGTTCGAGACGCGTCGGCTCGCGCTGGAAGCGATGCTCACTCCGAGTGCATCGGTGCACCTCACGCCCCGAACCCGCGATCCGGAGGCCGCAGCAGTCTGGTTCACCGAATTCGAGGGTGCCGGACTCGACGGGCTCGTGGTCAAGGACATCGACGGTGTCTACACACCTGGCGATCGCGGGTGGCTCAAGGTCAAGCACTTGCGGACGGCCGACGTCGTCGTGGGCGGCTTCCGGGTCCACAAGGACGGTGCCGGGGTGGGATCGCTGCTCCTCGGCCTCTACGACGCCGCCGGCACGCTCCATCATGTGGGTGTTGCCTCGAGCTTCAACGCGGCGAAACGAGCCGCCCTGGCCGAGGAGTTGGAGCCCTACCGGTCCGACGCGCTGGTGGACCACCCGTGGGCCGACTGGGCCCGCGCCGGTGACGCCGAGGGCGACGATGCCCATCAACGGCGTCCGGGCGCGGTGAGCCGGTGGAACGCCAAGAAGGACCTGTCGTGGGAGCCCATCCGCATCGAGCTCGTGGCCGAGGTCGCCTACGAGCACATGCAGGGAGATCGGTTCCGCCACACCGCCCGGTTCCAACGCTGGCGCGCGGATCGGGAACCGGCTTCGTGCACCTACGAACAGCTCGACACGCCGGTACCGATCGCGCTGCGCGCGGTGTTTGGGGGCTGAACTACGGGTTCAAGGAGTTTGCGGGGCTTTGTCCAGGCCGTTCGACGGTCGGGGAACGCCCGATGATTTCGGCGCGTCGTCTGGTAGTGTCGCCGCGCTTCACCGGCATCAAGGTCGGCGAAGTGGCCTTTCGAGGCCAGGCCAGCGTGGGCCTCGGGCCCACGCCTTTTATTGACTGGACCCGGTTCGCCGGCTGGAAGGGGAGGTGACCATGACCGACCGTGTGACGGCACTGACCGCCGAACTCGAGCCGATCGTGGCCAGCCTCGACCTTTCGATCTACGACATCACCCTCGCGGGTGGGGAGCGGCCTACGTTGGTCGTGTTGGTCAACCGGGCCGGTGGGGTCGATCTCGACACCATCGAGACCGCGACCCGCACGATCTCGGCGGCACTCGACGCGATCGATCCCGTCCGTGGTCGGTATCTCCTCGAGGTGTCCAGCCCGGGGTTGGAACGACCGCTGCGTACCCCGGAGCATTTTCGTAGTGCGGTCGGCGAAGACCTGACCCTCAAGGCCCGCAACGACGAAGGTCACCTCGAACGCATCCGCGGCACGCTCGTGGCATGTGACGACGCGACGATCACTGTCACCACCGACGCCGGCGACCGGACGCTCGCACTGGATGTCGTCGAGCAGGCGCGCACCGTGTTCGTCTGGGGTCCCGCGCCCAAGCCTGGCAAAGGGTCCCGGCCCGGCCGAAAGAAAGAAGTGGCGGCCTAAATGAACAGCCAAGCGAGCGACCATGAATAACGACATGATGGAGGCGCTCGACACGATCGAGCGCGAGAAGGGGATCTCGGTCGAGATCATGCTCGAGGCATTGGCCAATGCGTTGGTCACGGCCTACAAGCGCATGCCCGACGCGGCCGAGGAAGCCCTCGTCGAGATCGACATCGAGACGGGCCAGATCAACGTGATCGCGCAGGAGCTCGACGAAGACGGGCACGTGGTCAAGGAGTGGGACGACACTCCGAACGACTTCGGCCGGATCGCCGCGCAGACGGCCAAGCAGGTCATCTTGCAGCGGATTCGCGAGGCCGAGCGCGAGATGAAGTACGAGGAGTACGCGGGTCGCGAGGGTGACATCGTCACCGGCATTATTCAGCAGACCGATCAGCGCTACACCCTGCTTGACCTGGGCAAAGTCGAAGCGCTGCTCCCGCAGGCCGAGCAGGTCCAGAACGAGCGGTACGACCACGGCAGTCGGCTGAAAGCCTACATCGTCGAGGTCCGCAAGACCGCGAAGGGTCCCCAGATCGTCGTGAGTCGCACCCACCCGGGTTTGGTGAAACGTCTCTTCGAACTCGAGGTTCCCGAGCTGCTGGACGGCGTGGTGGAGCTGCGCGCGGTTGCGCGCGAGCCGGGTCACCGCACGAAGATCGCCGTCGCGTCGAACGACCCGAACGTCGACCCGGTCGGTGCCTGTGTCGGTGCGCGTGGTGCGCGGGTCCGCATGGTCGTGACCGAGTTGCGCGGCGAGAAGGTCGACATCGTCCCGTACACGGATGACCCGCAGGACTTCGTGATGAAGGCACTGGCGCCGGCTCGGGTGCGCGAGGTGCGGATCCACCCCGACACGGGGACGGCCGAGGTCATCGTTCCCGACTTCCAGCTGTCGCTGGCGATCGGCAAGGAAGGTCAGAACGCGCGGCTCGCCGCTCGCCTGACCGGGTGGCGCGTCGACATCAAGAGTGAGACCCAGCTGGCGGAGGAAGAGTCCGGCGCCTCGGTCGAATACGCCGAAGGCGAGTGGGTCGAAGGCGAAGGCGGCGAACTGGTGTGGCAACCGGCCGAGGGCGGCGACGCGATTTCGGCTGCCGAGGCCGGCTACGCATCACCCGATGGTGCAGTGGCTGCCGCCGAGGCGCCGACGGCTGAGGCCGCGGTTGACGCGCCCG
>JAENVU010000286.1 GCA_016650415.1 Acidimicrobiia bacterium | reverse complement strand
GCTGGCGAGAAACGGCGGCACGCTCTCCGGGTTCCCCGTCGCGCCGCTCATGCACGGCGCTGCGCAGTGGGTCGCGTTGATGTTGTTGCTCCAGGGCAACACGCTGGTCCTGAGCAGCCAGAAGAAGATGAACCCGCACGAGGTGTGGGGCACCGTCGTGCGCGAGAAGGTCATGACCATCAGCCTCGTGGGCGACGCGATGGCGCGTCCGCTCATCGAAGCGCTCGAAGACGATGGCGCCGACTACGACCTCTCGGGCTTCTTCGTGATCGGCTCCGGCGGGGCGATTCTCTCGCCCACGGTGAAGGAGAAGATCAACGAAGTCCTTCCCAACGTCTTGATCGTCGACTCGATGGGCGCATCCGAGACCGGGTTCCAGGGTTCGGTGGCGGGATCCGATGCCGAGGGGAAGCCGCAGTTCGTCATGGGGCCGCACACGCTCGTGATCGACGAGGAGGGTGTCCCGGTCGAGCCGGGATCCGGCGTGACCGGATTGCTTGCCCGCAAGGGCTACATGCCGCTCGGGTATTACAAGGACGAGGCCAAGACCGCGTCGACGTTCATGGTCTTGAACGGTGAGCGGTGGGTCGTCCCCGGCGACATGGCCCGAGTCGAAGCCGACGGCCAGATCACGCTGCTCGGCCGCGGTTCGGTGAGCATCAACTCCGGTGGCGAGAAGATCTTTCCGGAGGAAGTCGAACTCGCGCTGAAGTCGCACCCGGACGTGTTCGACGTCGTCGTGGTCGGTGTGCCCGACGAACGGTGGGGCGAGCGAGTCGCCGCGGTCGTCAAGGCCCGCGGTGACGCGACCCCGAGCGCCGAGGCGTTGGCCGAGCACGCCCGGGCGTCGATCGCCGGCTACAAGGTGCCGAAGGAAGTGCACCTCGTCGACGAGATCGTGCGCTCCCCGTCGGGCAAGGCCGACTATCGCTGGGCGAAGTCGATCGCCACCGGTCAGGCCTGATCCGCACTCGGGTCCGGCCGATCGGACGGTCGCTCAGTTCCCGGGCATCACCGCAACGTCGCGACCGATGTCCCAACCGAGCCAGGCCGGTCCACCACTCGTCGACTTGGGCGTTTGGGTCAGGGTGAAGCGGTGCAGGATGCCGAAGCCGTCCACGGTGTACCCGCCCGTTCCGGTCGGGAGGAGCGAGACGCCCTGAACGGGTCGGCGGGTGGACCCGTTCCACACGCCCGTCGGCGCGGGTGGCGCGGCGTGGGCGCCGATCCGGAACGCGTGGAGGTTCCCCGACCGGTCCACGACGTAGCCGCCGGTTCCATCACCCAGAATCGCGATGCCGCGGGCCTGGTCTTGGCCGTTCCAGTACGGGCTACCGGTCGGCTTGGGTGGCAGCGCGCTGGAGCCGATCCGGAACCGATGGATGCCGCCGAAGAGATCCACCATGTATCCGCCGTTGCCCTTCGGCATCAGCGCGACGCCGCGGGCCGCGTCCCACCCTTTCCAGTACGGCGCGCCGGACACCTTCGGCGGTGTCGTGCTCGAACCGATGCGGAACGGGTGGAGCCCGCCGAACCCGTCGAGGGTGTACCCGCCGGAGCCGTCCGGCAGGACGGCGGCACCACGAGCGATGTCCCAACCCTGCCAGTACGGCGCGCCCTTCGCGGCCGGCGGGGCAAACGCGCTGCCGATCCGGAATGGCTGCAAGCCGCCGAAGCCGTCGAGGACGTAGCCGCCGGTGCGGGCGGTCGACGGCAGAACGGTGATCGTCCGCCGGGCGGTGTCGGATCCACCGACTCCGGTGACGGTGAGCGTGACCGTGTACGTGCCCGGCGCGGTGAAGATGTGCGCCGGATCCTTGGCGGTCGACGTTGCCCCGTCCCCGAAGTTCCACGCGTGAGTATCCGCCCGAATGCTGTGATCGATGAACAGACGAGGAGCGGACTGGCGCCCCGCGTGATGTGGGGTGCGAAGGATGCCGTCACCGGCGGCGCTTCGGAGAGGTCGAGCACGAAGATCGCGTACTTGAGCGGATCGCCGGCCGGCCGTGTGTCGTAGCCATCGGTGATGAGGAGTTGGTCGCCCACGATCTCGACCGAGGTCGGGTTCAGGATCCCGTAGGGCGAGAGGTCGAACGACCAGCCCGGCACTGCGCTCCAGGTCGCGGTGTCGACCTTCACGAGCGTGTTGTCACTGGTCGTGACGAGCAGCGTGTTGGCATCGGCGAAGCTCATGCCGTTGATCGTGGTCCCGGCGCCGGTGATCGTGATGTTCGTACCGATGGTGTTCGACGCGTAGTCGTACGTACGGATCTTCTGACCCTTGCCGAAGTAAGCGCCCCGCCGAGCACGACCCCTGACGCCGCGGCGTTCGTGCCTTCCGGGAGCGGCTGGTACGAGTCGACCGCGAAGACACCGGACGCGTTCCGGCTGAGCCGGAAGACGGCAGGGTCGAAGGGCGCAACGCCGCAACAGTTCCCCGAGAAGATGTAGAGCTTGTCGTTGATGAGGTCGTATGCGGCCGAAGCGAAGCTGTCGGCCCGGGACATCCCGGCGAGCGGCGCGCTGGCGCCGAGCGGTTTCGCGGCGGCGAACGAGGCCTGCGAGATGGTGTGCAGCAGCTTGCCATTGGCCGGATCGATCTCGTAGGCCGCGTCGCCCTGGTCGTTGACGACCCAGAGGGTGTGATCGAAGGGCAGATACGCCGATCCCTCCAGGTCGAACGCCTTGGTGGTGCTGCCGGCCCAGGGCTGGGACGGAATCGTGCGGTTCAGGGTCAGCCAGGGGAGCGCGGGATTCGACAGCGCCGGGGCCGGTGTCGCGGCGACCAGCGCCGGGACGAGGCCGGCGGCCAGGACCGCGAGCACGGCGACAATCCGAACTCGAATGCGATTCATGTGGTTCCCTCCCAGACCCGCCGCCCAGCGGGACGTCCGAGTCTCGCCGAATACCGCGAATCGGTGTAAATGGTTCGGATGCCTGAAACCGGCACAGAGGCGCCCGTGACCGGTTCGGCGTGGGTAGGGGGACGGGTTTTGGGCGTCGGGTAGCGTCGCCGCCGCATGATCTCGCCCCCGGAGCCACCATGGATCTGACCTGGAGCCCATCAGAACTGGCGTTTCGCGACGACGTGCGCGGCTGGCTCGAGGCCCATGTCCCCACCGAACCGCTTCCGAGCGGCGACACCGCCGAGGGCTTTGCCCGCCATCTGGAGTGGGAGCGGAAACTCTTCGAGGCCCGCTGGGCGGTCGTGTCCTGGCCGGAGGAGTTCGGCGGTCGTGGCGCCAGCCTGTGGGAATGGTTGATCTTCGAAGAGGAGTACTACCGGGCAGCCGCCCCGCAGCGGGTCACCCAGAACGGGATCTTCCTGCTGGCGCCGACCATCTTCGAGTTCGGCACGGCCGAACAGCAGGTCCGATTCCTGCCGACAATGGCAAGTGGCGAGGAGTCCTGGTGCCAGGGCTGGTCCGAACCCGACGCCGGGAGCGACCTCGCCGCCATCCGTTCGACCGCCACCCGCGACGACGCCGCCGGGGGCTGGCGCCTCGACGGGCAAAAGACCTGGACGACGCGCGGCGCGTTCTGCACCCACCTCTTCGGGCTCTTCCGAACCGACCCGGCGGCGGAACGCCATCGGGGACTGACGTACTTCCTGGTGCCACTCGATACGCCCGGGGTGACGGTGCGGGGCTTCGGACGACTCGACGGAGACGAGGGGTTCGCCGAGGTGTTCTTCGAGGATGCGCTCGTGACCGACGATCTCGTGCTCGGCGGGGTGGACCAGGGCTGGAGTGTCGCG
>JAENVU010000285.1 GCA_016650415.1 Acidimicrobiia bacterium | reverse complement strand
TCGCGCTCGCCGGCGTTGATCAAGGCGGACACGTTGGTGGCGTCGTCCATCGGGTCGCCGACCACGAGTGCCTCGACCTGGGTGACGACTCGGTCGACGAGCTCGTCGCGAATCGAGTCGTGCGCGTAGACCCGCTGCACCGAGATGCAGGTCTGACCCGAGTACCCGAACCCGCCGGCCACGATCTTGGTCGCCGCCAGTTCGAGATTCGCATCGGGTTCGACGATCACCGGCGCGTTGTTGCCGAGTTCGAGGCCGACTTTCTTCCGCGGCGCCCGGCCCTTGATGCCCCAGCCCACCTCCGGTGATCCCGTGAACGTGATGTACGCGATGTCGTCGTGGTCGACGATGGCGTTCCCGACCGTCCCACCGCCGCCGACGACGACGTTGAGCCAGCCGGGCGGGAGGCCGCACTCGTCGAGGAGGACCTCGGCGAGGAGGAGTGCCGTGAGTGGCGTCTGCGATGCCGGCTTCAGGATCACCGGACACCCGGCGGCAATCGCGGGTGCGACCTTGTGGGCCACGAGATTGAGCGGGAAGTTGAAGGGGCTGATCGCACCGACGATGCCGACCGGCACGCGCAGGGTGAACCCGAACTTCCCGACGCCGGCGTCGTTCGCGTCCATGGCGATCATCTCGCCGGTCAAGGTGCGGGCCTCGACCGCGGAGAAGCGGAACGTGCCCACGGACCGCGCCGCCTCGACGCGAGCGGTGGTGATGGGCTTCGCGGCCTCGCTCGCGATCGACCGCGCGAAATCCTCGTTGCGCGCGGAGATGCGGTCGGCGGCCGCATCGAGAATCGCCGCGCGCTCATGTGCGGGCATCGGCGACGCCGCGGCGGCGCGCGCGGCCACGACGGCTGCGTCCACGTGGTCGGCCGTACCGATCGCCACCTCGCCGAGTTCGGCCGCATCGAACGGCGAGCGGATCGTCGCGGTCTCGCCGGTGGTGACGCGGTCGGCGCCGATACGGAGCGGGTGGAGTTCGGTCATACGGGCAGGATAGAGCCCGCTTGGCTCTGCTATTCCTCGAAGAGGACCGCGTCGACGAGTGATTCGGTCACGAATCCGCCCTGAGGATCGAAGCGGTAGTTCGCCAGGTCCTTACGGAACTCCAGGTTCATGTCCGGCTGACCCTCGCGGTTCTTCTCGACGCTGAAGACCACCCACCGCTTGAACTGCTCCGCCCGGACCGGATCGTAGGCAAGGTGTGATTTCGAGATCGAGACGGCCTTCTCGTTCATCAGAAGCGCGATGTCGGACTCGTGGGCCAAGGCAGTCGAGCCACGGAGGTGGTGGAGACGCAACCGGCGACTGGTGAGGCCCTCATGATCAGACGCGGCCAATGCCACGACGGGAACCTCCACGACCATCGCGAGCTCCTTCAGCCGTTCCGCCAGGTGGGTCGTCCGCTCTTCGGTGCCGTGCGTGTTGCCGGTCATCGGGATCTTCTGGAGGTAGTCGACGAAGAGTGCCGTGGGGCCCGAGCGGTGCTCGGACACGATGTGCGCGAGTTCCACGACGCCGGTCCGGAGCCCGGACCCTTGGACCAGGTGAAGTCGGGGCCCGTACTCCTCGAGCCGATGGAACGCTTCTTCGCCCAGAGGGTCCGTCGTGAGCGCGGTCGCAGGCAATGCGCCGAGCGCGACTTCCTGGGCAATCGTGCGCAGCCGAGTGAGTTCCACGATCTCGTCGGGCCGAGCGAGACTGCCCAACTCCATTGCGAGCAGCCGACCGAGGAGCGAATGCGGTGAGTGCTCGTAACACACGAAGATCGCGGTGTGCCCCTGCATCGCCATCCACCGAGCCCACTGGAGCGCAGCAACGGTCTTGCCGATACCCGGCCGACCGCCGAGCAGGACGAGGTCCTGGGCCCGGAATCCGCCGTTCAAGACATCGTCGAGTGGCTGGTAACCCGTCGGGAACTTCACCGACCGGGCTTGAGGTGCGACCGGGCCCAGACCGGCGAGTAGGTCTGCTGCAGTCGCCTTCGCGACGTGATCGCGCTGGTCTGCGTGGACGTCGACCATCATCCGCCTCCCAAGTTCGTGTTCGAAATACGGACGGCCGCCGGACCGGCGACCACAACAAAGAGCGCCGGCAAGATGCAGAGCACCACGGGGAAGACGATCTTCACGGGCATCTTCATGGCCCGCTCCTCCGCCCGGATCCGGCGCTTCTCACGCATCTCGTCGGACTGGATCCGAAGCACTTGCGCGATCGGGATCCCGTACCGCTCGGCCTGGATGAACGCATGGACGAACGAGCGGAGGTCCCTGACGTCGGTGCGCTCGAGCAGTGATTCGAGCGCCCGATCGCGGGTGACGCCGATCTGGATGTCCTGGAGTACGCGACCGATCTCCTCGGGGAGGGGGCCGTCGTTCTCCGCGATCTTGGCCATCGCCGCTTCGAAGCCAAGCCCGGCCTCGACGCAGATCGTGATTTGGTCGAGCACGTCCGGGAGTTCTCGCTCGATGGTGGCCTGTCGTTCGCTGGCGCGGAGGTCCATGAGGTAGTCGACCGCGAAGTAGCCGATGAAGAACAGCACGATTCCGAGCAGCGCAGTCAGCGTCGATGGGTTCGCAAGGAATGCCAACCCACCCGCGCAGCCCATGACGAAGGCCAACATCACCTTGACGGTCAGGAGCCGCTCGGTCGGCCAGGCATCGGAGAGCCCGGCCAGGAACGCGCGACGCTCGAGGTGCTCCAGGACGCCCTGGGGCGTGAGCCGACGCGCCCGGCGCACGAGCGTGCCCATGAGCGGGGTCACCACCCGGTCCGTGGCCGATTGCGCCAGTGTTGCCTGGCGCAGGTTGGTGAGCGGTGCGCCGGCGTGCGCGAGGTTGGATCGCGCGGCGCGGCCCTCGACCTGCAGCCCGCTGAACGCCCACCACGCGACTGGCGCGGCTGCGGCGATCGCGAATGCGGCAAACCAAATTCCGATTGGCATCGAATTCTCCTAGAAGACGAGACGGGTGATGCGCTTGAGCCAGAGCCCACCGACGACCATGAATCCAGCCGCGGCGATCAGCATCGCGACCCCGATCGAGTGGGTGGTGAGCTCACTGATGTACGTCGGGTTGATGATGGTGATGACTGCCAACATCGCCACCGGCAGAATCAGCAGAATGAGCGCCGAGAAGCGGCCTTCGGCGCTGAGCGCCTTGATCTGACGGCGGATCCGGTTGCGGTCACGGATCGTGGCGTACACGTTGTCGAGCACCTGGGCGAGGTCGCCACCGACCTGGCGGTGGATCTCGATGGCCTGGACGACCCAGTCGAAGTCCTCGCTGTTCACTCGGTCCGCCAGCGCATTGAGCGCGTCGTGGACATCGCGGCCGACTCGGGCCTCGACGACGAGGCGGTGGAACTCCTCGGACGTCGGCGCCTCGGACTCGCGAGCCACCGCATCGAATGCCTGCATGATGCCGAAGCCGGCCCTCAGGCTTCCGCCCATCAGGGGGAGCGTCTGTTCGAGCTGGTCGGCAAACTTCTCGGACCGGCGCTGTGCGAGCACGGCCAATCCTGAGCGGCACGCGATCGGAACGAGCGCACCGAACACGAGAGCCAGGATGAGGTTCGCGAACGCGGCGGTCAACGCGAACACCGCGAAGGTCGCCGTTGTGGCCAGCACCACGAACTCGCTCGGTCGCATCGCGATACCGGCCCGTTCCAGTGCACGATTGAGGTTGCTCCCGCGTTCGTTGCGGGATAACGACCGTTCCGCCGCCCGGGTGGCGTGCTCGCCCAAGGTGGCGATCACCGATCCGTTGCGCACTCCCTTGATCGAGGCTCCGGCGATCTGGCTCCGCGCGACTCGGGGAGCGAGCGCGAGGGTCAAACCGACGACGAGACCGACGAACAGCACCGCGACACCGATCCAGAGCGCGGCACTGGTCTGGTACCAACTCGGATCACTCCCGGTGTGAGTCAGC
>JAENVU010000284.1 GCA_016650415.1 Acidimicrobiia bacterium | reverse complement strand
TCTAGTGGCCTAGGACGCCGCCCTTTCACGGCGGTAACGGGGATTCGAACTCCCCTGGGGGTACCAACCGTCTTCGGACGGCTCTGGTCCTGTGGTGCAGTTTGGAGTGCACACCGCCCTGTCAAGGCGGAGGCCGCGGGTTCAAATCCCGTCAGGACCGCCGGACGCCTTCGGGCGTTCACCCGGCCGGGTAGCTCAGTTGGCAGAGCGCGCGCCTGAAAAGCGCGAGGTCACCGGATCGACGCCGGTCCCGGCCACTGTCGGCAGTTCCCGTCAGGAACACCGACACTTGGGCGGTGCGCATTCGGACGGTGCGCATTCGGCGGTTTGATCACCGCGCCCGGCCGGAGACTCGGTCTCCGGCGAGGATCCGATCAGAGTTCGGTGTGCTCTTCGACCTTGTCGAGGAACTGGCGGATCTCCGACGCCCGGAACCGGCGGTGGCCGCCCAGGGTTCGGATCGCGGAGATCTTGCCTGCACGGGCCCAGCGGGTCACCGTCTTCGGGTTGACACGGAACATTGCTGCCACCTCAGAGGGCGTCAACAGTGCGTCGTCGTCGGGATGTCCCTGCATTACGGCCTCCGGGTTGAACAAAAGATCCGGACGATTCGTACCGGTTCGGTAGCGGGAGAGTACTTGGTTACCCTCGCCGGAACGGGGATCCCGCCACCGACGTAGGTCCAATGTACCACTCGGTCCCTTTTTTGTGGTTGATGGTCGGCCCGACTGCGAGAAACTGCGGCTCGTACACTCGCCCCATGTCTCCGGTCGTCGCCGTCGCCAATCAGAAGGGCGGCGTGGGCAAGACGACGACCACCCACTCCCTCGGTGAGGCCATGGCGGAGCAGGGGCGCCGCGTTTTGCTCGTCGACCTCGATCCCCAGGCGTGCCTGAGCTATGCCGCCGGGCTCGACCCGGAATCGCTCCCCGCGTCGCTGCACGATGTGTTGATCGGCCGGGACTCCGCCCACAACGTCGTCGTGACCGCCGGGCGGTGTTCGATACTGCCGGCATCGATCGACCTCGCCGGATCCGAGATCGCACTGGCGACCAAGGTCGGTCGGGAGCATGCACTCGGGCGGGCGCTCGCCGACATCCGCGCCGAGTTCGACATCGTGCTCATCGATTGTCCACCGTCGCTGGGCATCCTCACCATCAACGGCCTCACCGCGGCCGACGCGGTGGTCATCCCGCTGCAATGCGAAACGTTGAGCCACCGCGGTGTCGGCCAACTCCTCGAGACGATCGCCGACGTGCGGGCCTACGCGAAGCCGGACCTCGCGGTCCTCGGGGCAATCCCCACGATGTTCGACAGCCGCAGTCGTCATCCGCGCGAGATCGCGGCCGATGTCGCCGCGCGGTACGGCCTTCGGGTGTTCGAACCGGCGGTGCCCCGATCGATCCGATTCGCGGAGGCGCCGGCATCGGGCGCGTCCATCCTGGATCACGCGCCGAAGTCCCGGGGTGCCGAGGCATACCGGGAACTCGCGCGGCAGATCACCGAAGCCCTCGCGCCATGACCGGCGGGGGACGCGCCGACGGCAAGCGCGCACTCTTCTCCGCCGCGGTTCGCACCCCGGGCACCCTCGTCGTCGAGTGCGAGCGATGCCGGGGCCGAGCGCGGATCTCCTACACCGAGTTCGTGAAGCGCTCCCTACCGGTGACGGCCTGGCTCCCGTGGCGTCACCACACCCGATACCTGCGCTGCCCGGCCTGCGAACACCGCGCGTTCGTCGCCGCCGAGTGGTTTCGCTAGCGCGGGTTCGCCGCCGCCGCTACTCGGAGAGTCGTACTGCGCCCGTGCCGGGCGCGATGTCGCCGATGACCCATGCGTCGAGGGACGCGGCGTGGACGACTTCCACGGCTCGAGCCGCGTCGGCCGCCGCAACGACGGCAACCATTCCCACCCCGAGGTTGAACACCGACTCCATCTCGGTACGCGCAACGTTGCCGGCCCGCTGCACCTCACCGAAGATCTCGGGCTCGCGCCAGCTCCCGCGGGTGATGCGCGCGTCGGTATCGGGGGGTAGCACTCGGTTCACGTTGCCCGGGAGACCACCACCGGTGATGTGCGCGAACGCGTGGACGTCGGTCGCGGCGCGCAACTCCGCGAGTGTCGGCGCGTAGATCACACTCGGACGCAACAATTCGTCGGCCAGGCTCGTGCTCGAGCCGGCCCACGCGGGCTCGTCCAGACTGCGGCCGGCGCGTTCGAGGAGCGCCCGACGCGCCAGCGTGTATCCGTTGCAGCGGAGCCCCGGACTCTCGATCCCGACGAGCACATCGCCTGGGCCCACCTCGCGAGGAAGTACCTGATCGCGTTCGACCGCTCCAACCGCGAAGCCCACGAGGTCGAACTCGCCGGGAGCCATGAGGTCGGAATGCTCGGACATCTCACCACCGAGCAACGCGCATCCGGCCTGCCGGCATCCCAGCGCGATGCCGCGGACGATCGTCGCCGCGATGTCAGGTTCGAGCCGACCCATGGAGAGATAGTCGAAGAAGAAGAGCGGGGTAGCACCTTGCGCGGCGATGTCGTCCGCCGTACCCACGAGGTCGATGCCGATGGTGTCGTACCGGCCGGTGGTCCACGCGAGGACCGACTTCGTCCCGACCCCATCGGTCGAGGACACGAGGATCGGGTCGTCCATCTCGACTGCGGCCAGATCGAAGAGTCCTCCAAAACCCCCGAGCGATCCCATCACGCCCGGTCGAGTCGTGGATTCCGCGTGCTTCTTGATCAACTCGACGGCATGCTCACCCGCCGCGATGTCGACACCGGCCGCGGCATAGGTCAGGCCATCCGCGCTCGGTTCCTCGCCGGAGGATTCCCGGGTCACGGAGTTCGCGCGGTCAGGTCGACCTCGGGCGCCTCGAGGACGCGCTTCGCGTCGGCAACCTGGAGGTCGACGGGCACCGGGTAGTCGGCCGACAGGCACGCGGTACAGAACGACGTCGGCGAGGCGTGCGTGGCCCGGATCAGGCGATCGAGGTCGAGATAGGCCAGCGAGTCGACGTCGAGGTAGTCGCGGATTTCACCCACGGAGAGATCCGCGGCCAGGAGCTCGCCCCGACGACCGGTATCCATGCCGTAGAAGCACGGGTAGCGATACGGCGGCGACGACACGCGGAAGTGCACCTCGGCCGCGCCGGCTTCGCGCAGCATTGCCACGACCTGGCGGGTCGTGGTCCCGCGGACGATCGAATCGTCGACGACGACCAGCCGCTTGCCCTGAATGTTCTCGGGGAGTGGGTTCAGCTTCATACGCACACCCGCGCCGCGTTGTTGCTGGCTCGGTTGGATGAAGGTCCGGCCGACATAACGATTCTTGACCAAGCCGTCGCCGTACGGGATTCCGGCCGCGCGGGCGAAGCCCTGCGCGGCAGGGATTCCGGACTCGGGAACGGGCATGACCATGTCGGCATCGATCGGCGACTGCTGCGCGAGTTCCTCACCCATGCGTTGCCGCGCGGCGTGCACACTCTGGCCGTAGAGGCGCGTGTCGGGGCGCGAGAAGTACACGAACTCGAACAGGCACAGGCGAGGGGACGGCTCCGCGTACTGCAGCTCACAGCGCAAGCCGGTCGCGTCGATGACCACCATCTCGCCGGGGTTCACATCGCGGATGTAGTGCGCGCCCACGATGTCGAGCGCGGCAGATTCACTGGCGAGGATCCAGCCGCCACCCTCGACGCGACCCAGGACCAGCGGCCAGAACCCGTGCGGGTCCCGCACACCGATCAGTCGACTGTCGTCCATGAGGACGAACGAAAAGCCACCTTCGAGACGCGGCAGCACCTTGGCCAGCGCGAGCTCGAGTTCGCGACCGTCCGATCGAGGCTCGTCCGGCCATTCCCGGGCGATCAGTTCGGCGACGAGGGCGGAATCGGTGGTGGAATCGAACTCGGTCTCGTCCGCGGTCAGGCCGGGCAACATGCCCAAACCCGCGGCGAGTTCGGCGGTGTTCGTGAGGTTCCCGTTGTGACCGAGCGCGAAGCCCGCGTCGCCGACCGACCGGTAGATGGGCTGCGCGTTCTGCCACGACGACGAGCCGGTCGTGGAGTAGCGGTTGTGTCCGATGGCGAGGTGACCCTGCAGCGATGCGAGGCGACGTTCGTCGAACACCTTCGTGACGAGGCCCATGTCCTTCATCACGGTGATGGTCTCGCCGTCGCTCACCGCGATCCCGGCCGACTCCTGACCTCGGTGTTGCAGGGCAAAAAGCCCGAGGTACGTGAGATGGGCGACTGGCTGCCCGGGCCCGTAGACGCCGAAGACACCACACGCGTGGCCGATGGAGGGACCGGTGGAATCCGCCGCAAGCATCGTGATCAGTATCGCAGAGTTGCATGCGTGGGCAGGACCTCTGGCGGGAGGGCAAGCGCCGTCGTACCGTGTCCCCGAAGCCGTGCGGCCGGCCAGGGAGGACGACTCGATGACTCGGTCAGAAACCTCATCACGGTGCGCTCACCCAGGAGATCACCACCCGCGACGGTCGAGCATTCTTCGCCGGGAGTTCCGCATTGTGGGCCGTCGACCTCGCGACGGGAGCGGACCGCTGGC
>JAENVU010000283.1 GCA_016650415.1 Acidimicrobiia bacterium | reverse complement strand
CCACAGAGTTCCAGGCCCGTCTCGTCGGCGTACTTCTGGGCGAATCGGAGGAACTCCCACTGCAACTCGATCGCGGTGAGCGAGCCGCCGTCGACGAGTTCGAGGGTGGCCCGCAAGGTGGGGTCGTGCGAAATCGTCCGCACTGCATGGACCGGACCGATGATCGCGAGATCCTTGCTGATGAAGCCGTCCTCGATCATGCCGAGCACGATCGCCGTGGTCCCGACCTTGAGGTAGGTCGCCACCTCGCAGAGGTTGGCGTCGCCGGCGATCACGTGGAGCCGGCGGTACTTCTGCGGGTCCGCGTGGGGTTCGTCGCGGGTGTTCACGATCGGGCGCTTCAGCGTGGTCTCGAGCCCGACCTCCTCCTCGAAGAAGTCGGCCCGGCTGCTGAGCTGGAAGCCCACGTCGGGCGCGCCGTTCTCGGCACCGATCTTTCCGGCGCCGGTGAAGACCTGCCTCGACACGAACCACGGCAGCAGATTGCGCACCACCTGGGCGAAGGGGGTCTCGCGGTCGACGAGATAGCTCTCGTGGGTCCCGTAGGAATTTCCCTTGCCGTCGGAGTTGTTCTTGTAGACGACGATCTCCTGGCCCGGATCGAGCAGGCGGCGGGCGGCGCGCATCGAGCGGTTCAGGATCCGCTCCCCCGCCTTGTCGGCGATGACGACCTCGAGCGCATCCGAGCACTCGGGCGTGGAGTACTCGGGGTGGGCGTGGTCGACGTAGTAGCGGGCGCCGTTGGTGAGCACCGTGTTGACCAGATGGGTCTCGACCTCGGGCGGTTGGCCGTCGCGGGCGAAGCCGCGGGCGTCGTTCCCCGGGGTCTCGTCGTCGAAGTCCCAGCCCACCTTGCGGTGTTCGACATAGGCGTTGATCAGCAGCGATGACGCCAGCACCGGGTTGGAGTCGGGCGCGTTTCGCAGCACCACGCCGTATTCAGTCTCGATACCGCAGACCTTGGGCACCGCCATGCGCGCAGGCTAGCCCTGCCCCTGGAGCCTCCGGCGCGGATAGCCGGAACCCGTGCCGGCCGAAAACCGCCGTCGGTCAGAGGTACTGGCCGGTGGTGACCCGTTCGATCTGGCGGCCGCCCTCGTCGCGGTGACCCTCGGAGAGGAGGGTCCGGACGAAGACGATGCGCTCGCCCTTCTTGCCCGAGATCTTCGCCCAGTCGTCCGGGTTCGTCGTGTTCGGCAGGTCCTCGTGTTCGCGGTATTCCTGCTTGATCGAATCGAGCATGTCCTGGGTGCTGATCCCCCGGCTGCCACCCGCGATCACGCGCTTGATCGCGAGCTTCTTCGCTCGCCGCACGACGTTCTCGATCATGGCGCCCGACGCGAAGTCCTTGAAGAACAGGATCTCCTTGTCACCGTTCTGGTAGGTGACCTCGAGGAACCGGTTGGCGTCGTCGGTGGCGTACATGGCCTCGACCGCAACATCGATCATCGTCGCGATCGTCCTGGCGGCGTCGCCGTCGAAGTGCTTGGTCTCGTCTTCGGCGATCGGCAGTGTCGGCACCAGGTACCGCGCGTAGATCTGCTTGGCCGACTGCTCGTTCGGCCGCTCGATCTTGATCTTCACGTCGAGCCGGCCCGGGCGCAGGATGGCGGGGTCGATGAGGTCTTCCCGGTTCGACGCGCCGATCACGATGACGTTCTTCAGTGCCTCGACGCCGTCGATCTCGGCAAGGAGCTGCGGCACGATCGTGGACTCGATGTCGGAGCTGATGCCCGTACCGCGGGTACGGAACAACGAATCCATCTCGTCGAAGAACACGATGACGGGCACGCCCTCTTCGCTCTTCTCGCGGGCCCGCTCGAAGATGAGCCGGATCTGGCGTTCGGTCTCGCCCACGTACTTGTTGAGCAGTTCCGGACCCTTGATGTTGAGGAAGTACGACTTGGTCTTCTCGTTGCCGGTCTTCTCGGACACGCGCTTCGCGAGCGAGTTGGCGACCGCCTTGGCGATCAGGGTCTTCCCACACCCCGGCGGGCCGTAGAGCAGGATCCCCTTCGGCGGCTGGAGGTCGAGTTCCTTGAACAGGTCCGCATGGAGGTACGGCAGTTCGACGGCGTCGTGGATCTGGTCGATCTGGGCGTCGAGTCCACCGATGTCCGCGTAGGTGATGTCGGGGACTTCTTCGAGGACGAGTTCCTCGACCTCGGGCCGCGGGATCCGCTCGACCAGCAGACCGGAGCGACCGTCGACGAGCACGTGCTCGCCGGCGCGCAGCTTGATCCCGATGAGGTCTTGGCTGAGCTCCGCGACTCGTTCCTCGTCGGCGCGGCCCACGATGAGTGCCCGTAGACCGTCTTCGAGGAGTTCCTTGAAGATCACGACCTCGCCCTGGGTCTCGACGCCGCGGGCGAGCACCACGTTCAGGGACTCGTTGAGCACGACCTCTTGGCCCCGCTTGAGACCTTCGAGATCCAGTTCCGGGTGCACCGCCACGCGCATCTTGCGCCCGGCGGTGAAGACGTCGACGGTGCCGTCGTCGTTCGTGCCCAGGAGCGTGCCGTACCCCGACGGGGGCATCGTGAGCTTCTCGACTTCGTCCCGCAAGGCCGCGATGTGCTCCCTGGCTTCGCGCAGGGTCGCCGAGAGGCGTTCGTTCTGCGAGACCGCCTGGGAGAGCTGGCCCTTGGTCTCGAGGATGCGTTCCTCGAGGGTCCGGACGCGCTTGGGTGGGTCCTGGAGGCGGCGGCGAAGGAGAACGATCTCCTCCTCCAGCGTCTTGATTTCGTCCTGAAGTTCGCCGACCTGGTGTTCGTACTCGGCGAGGCGTCCTTCGTGCTCGGTGGCCACGATGTCATCCTTCCGATTGCCGCTCTCCAACGGGTTCTCGCGCACCCTATCCAGCGATTGCGGCTTGGATCGGCTTTTTCCTCATGCTCGCGGGGTAAATTGCCGATCGCTACCGCAGCGCCGTACGCTCCATCGGTTCCAACGAGCCCGGGGTTGAGAATGTTGCTCCGTCGGCGTGGTAGCCCAAACCCCATAATCCCCCGCAACAACTGACTACGAGGTGAGGACCACATGAAGGTCTGGATCGACCAGGACCTCTGCACAGGTGACGGTCTCTGTGAGGAGATCGCGCCGAGTGTGTTCACGTTGCTTGACGATGGCCTGGCCTACGTCAAGGAAGGCGACAAGGTCTTCAGCGAGCCCGGGGGTGCCGAAGGACTCGCCAACATCCCGGACGGCATGCTCGAGGCGACGATCGAATCTGCCGAAGAGTGCCCCGGAGAATGCATCTACATCGAAGCGGAATAGTCGACCGTCAGGTCGTACCCAATCGGCGACGCCGAGGAAGGAAGGAGTTGGCCAATGCATACGCATGAACCTCCGAGTAGCTACGGCCATGTCTTCCGTCTGCTCGGCACCGCTTGATCTGACGAGCCGACGGAAGGCCTGGTCTTTCCGTTTTCCTCTGCCTGCCTCGGCGTCGAGCTGATCGACGCAGTTTCCGGAGGTGAGTCATGGCTCGTCGCCCACCGCTCCCAACCCCTGCCGCTTTCCGTCGTCGACGGGAACACCGAACCCAACGACTGCTCGCTAACCGCACTGTGACCGACACGCTGGTGTCGGCCGCGGCGTTGGTCGGCCGTCCCACCGTCGACCCTCGGGGTGCCGAGGTCGGACGCGTCGTCGATCTCGTCGTGCGGTGGCACGGTGAGTCCTATCCCCCGATCACCGGCATCGTGCTGCGCGTGGGTCGGCGCCGCGCCTACGTGCCGGTCGCTCAGATCACCGAGATCGCGCCCACCCAGGTGACGCTGCGTTCCACTCGTCTTGACTTGCGCGACTTCGAACGACGCGAGGGCGAGGTCGTACTCAACGGTGATGTGGTCGATCATCAGATGGTCGACGTCGATGGCCGCCGAGTGGTCCGGGCATCGGATCTCTATCTCGCTCGTGTCGCGTCGGTGTACCGGTTGGTCGGGGTCGACGTCGGCTTCCAAACGCTGCTCCGTCGGCTCGGGCCGACCCGCTACCGCGCCCGGGCGACGCCCGAGCGCGTCATCGACTGGTCGGCGATCCAGTCGTTCGGGTCTCAGGCCGGCGCGAATCGGCGCGGCCCGATGCGGTTGCACGCGCCGAACCAGGCGTTGCGGCGATTGCGTCCGGCCGAGCTGGCCGACCTGCTCGAAGAACTCGGTCGTGAGGAACGTCAGGAGCTGTTGGCCCAACTCGATGCCGAGGTCGTGGCCGACGCGCTCGAAGAGATGGAGCCCGACGAACTGGGTGCGCTGCTGCGGGAGTCCGAGACCGGCCAGGCGGCCGCGCTCCTGGTCGAGATGGAACCTGACGAAGCGGCCGACGCGCTGCGGGAGTTGGAACCGTCCGAGGTCCGGGAGTTGCTCGCCGAGATGCCGGACGACGTCGCGACGTCGTTGAGTGCGTTGTTGCTGTACCGCGAAGGCACTGCCGGTGGTCTCATGACGACCAACCTGGTACTCGTGCGCAAGGATCAGAGCGTGGGCGAAGTGCGCAGGATCCTGCGCGCCGAATCGGAGCACCAGGCCGATGTGGACGCGGTGATCATCGTCGATGAGGAGGGCCGGGTCATCCACGACCTCGGCCTGTTCGAACTGCTCGTCGCGGCGAGCGACGACCTCGTGATCGACGTCGCCGGTCCGCCGGAGCCGACCATGGTCGAGCCGGAGGCCAGCCTGGACGACGTCATCGAACAGTTCATCGACTCGCGGGGATCGTCGCTGCTGGTGGTCGACAGTGACGAGCGACCGGTGGGGCGCATCCTCGCCGACGACCTCATCGACGCGTTGGTGCCCGAGCGCGGCCGGATCCGATTCCCACGCTTGTTCGGATGATGTGAATCGGTCATGAGTCAGCTCCCGATCTCGCCACCTCCCGCGCCGCGGCGGCGTCGCTTCGTGCGGCCGGCGGCATTCTTGGCGATCCTCGGGCCCGGAATCATCGCGGCCAATGCGGGCAACGACGCGGGTGGTATCGCGACCTACGCGTCCGCCGGGTCGCAGTTCCAATATCAGACGCTGTTCATCGGCGTGCTCGTGATCGCGGCACTGGTCGCGGTGCAGGAGATGGCGGCCCGCCTCGGCGCGTACAGCGGCGAAGGGCTGATGTCACTCGTGCGGGAGGAGTTCTCCCTGCGCATCGGTGCGTTCGCAGTGGTGTGTCTCCTCGTTGCGAACCTCGGATTGGTGGTGTCCGAGTTCGCCGGTATCGGTGCCGCGCTCGAGATCTTCGGTGTCTCTCGCTACATCTCGGTGCCGATTGCCGCGGCGAGCATCCTCGGCATCGTGATGTTCGGTTCGTACCGACGGGCCGAGCGCCTGTTCCTGCTGCTGTCGCTCGTGTTCCTCGCCTATCCGATCGCGATGATCCTGGCCCGGCCCGACTGGGGTGATGTCGCCCGCAACACCTTCATCCCGCATTTCGACATGACCCGCGATTTCCTCCTGATCGCGGTGGCGCTCGTCGGCACCACGATCACTCCCTACATGCAGCTGTACCAAGCCGCGGCCGTTGCCGATCGGGGAATCGGTCCCGACGAGTACCGCCATGAACGCATCGACGCGATCGTCGGGTCGTTGTTCGCCGGGTTCGTCTTCCTCTCGGTCTTGATCGCGACCGGCGCCGCAATCGGTGGGAGCGGCCTGCCCCTCACGTCCGCGGAGCAGGCCGCCAGCGCGCTGAAGCCGGTTGCGGGAGCCGGTGCCGAGTACCTCTTCGCGGCGGGTCTGCTCGGCGCGTCGATGTTGGCGGCGGCGATCGTTCCCCTGTCGACGGCCTACGGACTCGCCGAAGCCGTTGGCGCGGAGCGGTCGGTGTCACGGAAGTTCCGCGAGGCTCCCCTGTTCCTCGGGCTCTTCGCCGCGCAGGTGGTCATCGGCGCGGCCGTCGCGTTGATCCCGGTGAACCTCATCGACCTGCTCGTCGGCATGCAGGTGCTCAACGGCTTCATCACGCCGGTGATCCTGGGATTCCTCTTCGTGCTGACCAACCGGTCGAGTGCGGTCGGCGAGGCGGTCAACGGTCCGAAGTTCCGCACCTTCGCACTGCTGTGCGTGATCGTGGTTTCTCTGCTCGCAGTCGCGGCGCTCGTCGTCACGATCGCGCAGATGTTCGGCGCGTAACTTCCCGTCCCGGCCCGGACGCTCGACTCGCCCGACGACTCACCCGACGAGGCAGCCGCCCGTGCCGGCGGGTCCCGTGGCCTCGCGGGCCCGGGCAATGATCGGAAGCAACTCGTGGGTGCTGAGCGCGAAACCGGTCGTGTCCCGGGCGGGATCCACCGCGAAGACCATGGCCTGGACGAGCCCGTTGGGTCCGACGACCGGCCCGCCGGAGTCGCCGACGATGAGGTGGGCGGCGAGGCCGACGATGGGCGTATCGATCGTCGCACCGCGATAGATGTCGGTTCGTGGTGTGTCGATCCAGCGAGCGACGCGGGCGGGTGCCGCGCGGAGCGATCCACCGTTGGGGTGGCCGAACACGGTGGCGATCGTCCCGATGCGGGTCGCGCCGAGCCGCAGGATCGGGAGTCCGTCACCCGAGATGCGGAGCACCGCGACGTCGTGCAGGGCGTCGAACGTGACCACCGTGGCGGGGATCGTTCGACCGTCGACCGTGGTGATGGCGGTCGAGGACTCCCCCGCGACCACATGCGCGTTGGTGAGGATCAGGTTGGGCTTGACCGCGAAGCCGGTCCCCGAGATGCGCAGTCCGCAGGCATGTCCCTGGACGAGGACGACGCTCGCGGCTCCGATCGCGTCGACCCGCGGGCCGGCATCCGAGGCCGGAGGATTGCCGACGTCCTGGTCGTCGCGGTGGAGCAGCGGGTACGGGGCCTCCGCGACGATGCGGCCGAGCACCCGGGCCGAATGCGGCGCCGCCGGCGCGTACTCGTTGACGAGCGCGACCAGCGCGGAATCCCGTGCCGCCCGGGCCGGCCACCCGGGGGTGGATCGCAACGCGGGAACGAGCAGCCAGAGCAGCACGAGGACTCCGATCGCGCCGAGCCCACCGCCGGCCCAGTGATCGACCGCCGAGAGGATGGGTTCGCGTCCCATCCGGTGGCGCAGTACGCGACTCGCCAACAGCCCGGCGGTGTGTCCGAGGAGTGCGAGCCCGACGACGAGGGCCGACACCGACAACAACCGGATTCCCGGGGAGGTCGCGGCCAGCGACGCGGCAACGCGCGACACCAAGCCGAGTCCGAAGACGAGGCCGACGGCCAAGCCGAACCACGACAACGCCCGCACCATCAACCCGACCCGGAACCCGATGAGCGCGCCGATCGCCACCGCGACCAGCACGATGCCATCGAACCAACTCATTCGTTCGGCGTCAGCAATCGCGCCACGGTGAGGAACCCGGTATGAGCGACCATGCGGTGATCCGGGCGCACGGATTGACCGTCGACGTTCCAGCCGCGGTGCAGCACTTCGAGCGTCTCGGCCATGCCGAAGGCCGATTCGGCAAGCCGTTGGCGCAACGTCGAGACCTGGAGGATCGTGGGCAGGTACGAGATCATGATGCCGCCGGGCCGCAACGCCTGCTCGGCGTGAGCGACGACCTGCCACGGCTCGGGGAGGTCGAGCACGACCCGGTCCAGGTCGCGGAGTTCGATGCCGGCGTAGATGTCGCGCACTTCGATCGTGAGTGGAAGGTCGGGCCCGAGGAACGCCTCGACGTTCCGCCGCGCCCGGTCGGCGAAGTCGTCGCGGATCTCGTAGCCCGTCACGTGGCCGGTCGGACCGATCGCCCGCAGCAAGGTCATGGTGAGCGCGCCGGAACCGACACCGGATTCCAGGATGCGCGCGCCGGGAAAGATGTCGGCGAGCATCAGGATCGGCCCGAGGTCCTTCGGGTAGATGACCTGCGCGCCGCGTGGCATTTCCAGGATGTACTCCGACAACGTGGGCCGCGTCGCCAACAGTGCCGCGCCGCGGGTGGTGCGCACGGTGATGCCTTCGTCCTGGCCGATCAACAACGAATGGGCGAGCACGCCTGCGTGCGTGTGGAACTCACCGTCGGCCGCGAGGCGAATCATGTGCCGTCGTCGTTTCCGGTCGACGAGCAGCACGTGTTCGCCGATGGTCAAGGGGCCACGCACGGTCAGGACCTCGTTCGCAGGGTGACGGGCTGTTCGGTCGTGGCCGACTGGGCGCGGCTGCGGAGCGAGCAGAACGCACATCGATCACCGGTCGTCGTCGGGGCGCCGCACTCGGTACACGGTGCAAGGGTGGCGCGCTCTTCGTCGGCCTCGGCGATGAAGGCATCGTGGCCGCGGCTCCAGAATCCGCTGATGAACGCGGCCTTGGTGCCCGGCGACTTGGTTTCCAGCTGATTGAGGAGTTCCTTGAACCCGAGGTGTCGGTTGCCATCCGCCATCGGGCACTCCTCGACCTGGTAGTCGATGCCGCGAATGACGCAGTAGGCGGCCATCTCCCGCTCACTCAACCGAACCAGCGGCTTGACCTTGCGGGCGAAGCCCGGGCCCGCGGGAAGGACGGGGAACTGGCGACCGAGATACGCGGTCTCCCAACGCAGCACGTTGCCGAGCAACACCGCGGCTTCGTCGTCGAGGTTGTGGCCGGTGGCGACGACGTCGTATCCCTCGTCGAGCGCGACCTGGTTGAAGAGGTGACGCTTGGAGAGTCCACACGCACCGCACGGAGCGCGACGGGTGGCCTCCGCCGCGCCCGGCACGTCGTAGCCGTGGTCTCTCAGGAGGTCGACCTCGTGGAGTCGGAGACCGCGTTCGGCGGCAAAGGCGCGGGTGTACTCACCGGAATGATCCGAGTATTCGCCGATGCCGAGACCGAGATACAAGCCGTCGGCGGGGATGTCGATCTCGGTGAGGAGATCCCAGAGGGCCAGTGAGTCCTTGCCGCCCGAGACCGCCACGAGGACCTTCTCGCCCGGGGCGATCATCCGGTGCTCGTGGATCGCGCGCTTGACCTGCTCCCGGCACTGATGAGTGAAGCAGTCGGCACAGAACGCGGCATTGTGGCGCGGGATGTCGATGATGGCGGGCGCCTTGCACCGGCGACACTTCATGTCGCGCCGCCCGAGATCACGGGGCGAATCTCGACCTGGGCGTCATCGGCCAACCGTGCGTCGTGGGTGACGAGCGTGTCGCCGTTGATGACGAGGACGGACTCGGGCACGATCTCCAAGCGAGCCAGGAGATTCGCGACGGTCATGGGACCGGGAACGTCAATTTCGCGACGGGGATTCCGCAGGACGACTCGCATGAGGTCGTCGAGGCTACTGGCCGCGGCTGGTCTCTCTGATCTCGTAGACCTCGCCGGGCTTCACCCGGAATCGGATCATCGGCTTGGTCGACCGACGGGTCAGGCGGCGGTAGACGCGTACCCCGGTGAACGCCGCGGTGAACCCGACCATGATCCGGTTGCGCCCGCGTGTGCGGCCGCCGATCAAGTCGCCGGCGGCCGAGAACGCCTTCATACGCGGCGAATCTCGACGATGGTGCTGAGCTTCTTCCCCCGCCGTCGTCCGGCCAGGAAGAAACTGGCCAGGACCACCGCGACGACGACAGATCCGATGGCAATCGCGAGCTGCTTCGAGTTGGCGATCTGCTCGTCGACCTCGCCGCCGATCTCGGCGAGTTTGGCCTCGATGTCGGCTTTGCTGATCCGGTGATCCGGTGGGTGAGACTTGGTCACGGGCGGTCCTTCGACAGTGAGTCCGAGGCGGTGGGCTTGGCCCGAGTGCCGAGGAAGAAGACGAGTGCACCGACGACGAGCAGGGTCGCGATCACGATCAGGTACGGCGCGAATGACCAGTTGCCGTCGAACGTATCGGCCGCATCATGTTGGAGCCAGCGCAGAAAGCCGAGCGCCGCGAACACGACACCGGTCCCGATGAGCAACGAGCCGGCGATGCCGAAGGCGACCACCTTGCCGAGGGCTTTGAGCGGTTCGGTGGTCTCTTGTTTGAAGTACGCGAGGACGAGTTGCCAGAGTTCGGCGATCGCCTGCGGGATCGGAGCTGGTTTGTCGGCCACGCTCGGATTCAACACGCCGATTGCGGTGTCGGGCAAGCCCTGGGCGGAATCGGGGCACTCGGATCGGGGGCGATCGCGACCCCGACGGGCAGGTTGGGATAGCTCGCGATGGCGGTCGCGATGGCCTCGCGCAGTTGCAGGGCGGTGGATTCTCCGAAGGATCCGTTGAGGAGCAGCGAGAACCACAAGGGGCGGTCGCCGGTGACGTATCCGGCCAGTCCGCTGACCCCGCTCAGCGTTCCGGTCTTGGCCGTGAGATTGCCCGCGAGTGGCGTGCCGACGAGGTGCGTGGCCAGCGTGCCGCGTTCACCGGCGATCGCGAGGCCGGTACGGATCGGTTCGAGCCGCAGGTCATTTTGGGCGAGTTCGAGAACTTGGGTCAGCGTGGTGCACGACAGCGCATCCGTGGGTGACAGGCCGGACCCGTCGACGATGGACGCACCCGTGAGGTCGATCCCCAGGTCGGTCAACGTGGACCGCAGCGCCGCGATCCCCCGGTCGGTGGTCCCCGGCGTCTCGGCGTCGCGGCCGAGCCGCTTCAGGAGCATCTCGGCCGTGAGGTTGTCGCTCGCGCTCAACATCTCGGTGACGATCTCGCGCAGCGGCGGGGATTCGACCCTCGCGAGCTCGACGGCCGCAGACCCGCCGGTCGAACGGCGAATCGGGCCGTTCACGGTGACTCCCCGTGCGATCAGCAACCGACGCAGCTCCTCACCGGCGTTGATCGCCGGATCCGATGCTCGGCCTCCGGTGCCGGCCGCGCCCGCGAAGCCGTCGTTGACCGTGAGCGCACCGACCGGTCCGATCGCGGCTTGGCCGCCCGCGGTCCATTGGGGGCGGACTCGTTCGGCGTCGAAGTACCGGTCCTCGACCACGATGCCGTTGGCGACTTCGCGGACGCCGCCCGAGGCGACGACGCGATCAGCCAGCGTCGCGAGGGGTGTCGTCGCCAGGCCGGCGGTGACCGGGTCGGCCGCGAGCGCGGCAATGCGTTCGGGCGTGGCGAGGAGCGGATCTCCCGCGCCGGAGAGCGAGAGTTGCTCGACGCGACCGCGGTCGGGATCCCCGGGCGCACCCACCCGCGTGACGAAACGGAAATCCGGTCCGAGCCGCTGCAGGGCCGCGGCGGCGGTCAAGAGTTTCATGGTGCTGGCGGGAGTCCGGGCGGCGTCGGGGTCGAGTGCGGCGACTCGACCATCGGCGTCGGCGACCTGCACGCACGCCCGGATTCCCTGGGTCTGGTCGACCAGTTCCTGGGTGAGCCGCTGACTCCCGGCCGCGTCGAGGACGGCGGAGGGAACCCGACGGGCGGACCAGAGCGGTGATCCCAATGTCGCGCGGGCCGGACGCACCGACGCCGCCGAAGGTTGGCGCAGCGCCATCGCGCCGGCGCCCACGGCGGCGACGAGCAGCACGACGACGAGGAGTCGCCGCATGAGCGTGCCCTGCGAGGTCATGGGTGCGTCAGTCGGCGAGCCCGCGACGTTCCCGGAACCGCGCGTAGCGGTAGAGGTGTCCGAGTGCGGTCACGGCGCGGTTCGACGATGCGTAACAGAGGCGACCGGACTCGCGGACGGCGCGCGGTCCGGCGTTGTCGGGAAAGGCAATCGCGAGTTCGGTCGCGGTGAGGATCGGCTTGCCGGTCGCGTCACTGATCTCCGCGGCTGCCTGGGCGAATCGGGCGTCCTGACGTTCGTGATAGTCGACGATGCGCTCCAGTCCGTCGCCCGGATAGAAGCGACCGTTGCGCATCAACCGGGCCTGGTTGCTCTGGATGCCGAGGCCGAGGTACACGACCGCGTCGATCGCGTCGTGACCCGCGACCATCGCCATCACCTCGGGGATCGTGTCCCGGGTCTCACCACCGGCCAGGTCGATCGGATTGTTGCGGCTCCAGCGGGGTGGCAGCTTCGTGTCGATGTCGGCGAGCAGGTCGTCGGGCATGGGCGCGAGGGTGAGGTCTCGGTGCGCGGTGATCGCGTCGGCCGTCACCACTCCCCAGCCGCCGGCGGTGGTCATGACCGCGACGTTCGGCCCCTTCGGCAACGGTTGGGTGGCGAAGGTCGCCGCGGCCTCGAACGCTTCTTCGACGGTTGCGGCTCGGGTGGCACCGGCCTGGTGACACATGCCGTCGAAGATCCGGTCGTCGCTCGCGAGCGCGCCCGTGTGGCTCGCCGCGGCTCGTTGGCCGCCGGCAGTGGCACCGCCCTTGAGCAGGACGAGCGGCATCCGGTCGGTCACGGTGCGGACGCGGTCGTAGAAGCCGCGACCGTCGGCGATGCCTTCCACGTACGCGAGCCCGACCCGGGTGGCGTCGTCGGAGGCGTAGAAGTCGAGATAGTCGGGCACGGTGACCATCGCCGCGTTGCCGGCGCTCACCGCGCGGCTGATACCGATCCCGGTCTGGACGGCGTAGTTGAGGAAGCTCGAGACGAAGTTGCCGCTCTGGCTCGCCACACCGATCCGACCGGCCGGCGGGTAGGGGGCGACGATCTGCGCGCACAGATTGGAGGGTGTGCTCACGACGCCCTGGCCGTTCGGGCCCGCGAGCAACATGCCCAGACTCTCCGCGAGACCGATGAGGTCCTGCTCCGCTCGACGGCCCTCCTCCCCCGCCTCGCCGTATCCCGCACTGGTGATGAACGCGGCCCGGACCCCTCGTGCCGCGCAGGCGCGCAGGAGATCGGGATTGGCCGCGGCCGGGGTGCAGACGAACACGAGATCGATCGGCGCGTCGGCCGGGAGTTCCTCGACGCTCGTGACCGTCTCGATCCCGAGAATCGTTCCGCCGTCCCGGTTCGTCGCGTAGACCCCACCCGGGTAGCCCTGACTCAGGATGTTGTGGAGGGTGACGAAACCGAACTTGCCGGGGTGACTCGACGCGCCGGCCACGAGGATCGCACGCGGGTCGAACAGCGCCTGGAACTGCTCGTGGGTCAGCGTCGTCATTCCGACACCTCCACCAACGCGTCGACCGCGATCGGGCTTCCGTCGACCACGATCAACGGATTGAGGTCCACCGAGCGCACGTCGGGACGTGCGATCGCGAGGTCGGCGAGTCCGGTGATCACGTCGACGAGGGCCGCGCGGTCGACCGCCGGTTCGCCGCGGAACTCGCCGAGGAGCGTCTGGGTCCGGAGATCGTCGACCAGCTCTTCCGCGTCGATCCGGGTAAGGGGGACGAGCCGGAACGCCACATCGCCGATGGCCTCGGCCAGGATCCCGCCGATACCGAGCATGACCGTCGATCCGAATTGTTCGTCGTGGTGGAGGCCGGCGATCAGCTCCCGATTGCCCCGGAGCATCGGGGCGACGAGCAGGCTCACCGGCCCGTCGGCGGCGGTGGCTTTGCTCAGGAGTTCGGTACCGGCCTGCTCCACGGCGGCCGCGTCGGCGAGGTTCAGGCGCACCAATCCGCGTTCGGTCTTGTGGGCGATGGCATCGCCATTCAGTTTGAGGACGACCGGGAACCCGATGGCGCTCGCCGCCGCGGCCGCGGCGGCGGCGTCGGGCACGATCCGCTCGTCGGGGACGGGAATCCCGTAGGTCGCGACCAGCGTCTTGGATTCGGCTTCGGAGAGAGTGGGCACGGCCCGGGACCGTATCGCGGCGGGTGGCGCGTACCGGCCTCAGCGCGGGTCGGCCGGCGTATGCAGATCGAGGCGCTGGGAGACGGTTCGGACGAGCTCGGCGAAGTAGCCGGGATCGATGTCGGCACAGCACTGGTCGGCGGTGAGGGACACGCGGAAGCGGCCCTTCACCAGGTCGGCCCGCCAGGAGTACTCGACCTTCGGTTCGCCGAAAAGGTGTAGGCGATCACGTCGCGGGACACGCTGGCCCGCACATCGGGTGAGGGCTCGTGTTCGATGCCGAGCGGCATCAGGTCCGCGCCGGAGGCGTCGACCAGCGACACGAGGTCTTCCTCCTGGATACACGGCAGGTACCGCGGGTTGGCGCGCGCCTCGTACACGACCTTGGCGTCGTGGGCATTGCGGTAGGCGAACACAGCCATGTACACCGTGCCGCTCACCGTGCCCTCCGGCGTCAGGTCACGGACGAACTGGACGTCCCGGCCGAACCGGGCGCGGTCCGGGAGCCCGGGCGGGTCGAAGCACCCGCCGCGTGGGTCGAGGACGTCGTAGGCGACGGGCAGGATCTCCTTGGCGGTCCACCGGCTGCCGAGATCGGGGTGGGTCAGCAGCACGGCCTTCGCGGCGTCGATGTCGGCGAGGGTCCGGGTCCGGGCCGCGGTGGCGGCGTCGAGGCCGGCGTCGTGGGACCCGCCGGACGCGAGGAGGGTCGCGCCGATGGCGACGATGACGAGCACGATCGCGCCGCCGACGACCCAGCTGTTGGTCAGCCAGCCGAGCACGCGGGCACGCCGGCGCGCGGCATGGTCGTGCGCGGTCGGCCACGCCGAGTACGCGGGCTTCGCGACGACCGGGCGCGGGGCGGACACCGCTCGTGGCGGTGGCGGTGGTGGTGGCGGCGGTGGTGGTGGCGGTGGTGGTGGCGGCGGCAGGTCGTCGACGTCGGCGGTGGGGACCTCCGGCGCGACCGGGCCGAGCTGGGCCTGGCACTGCTTGCACGTCGCGCCGGCCTCGGGGGTCAGATAGCCGCAGTGTGGGCATTTCACGAACATGGGTGCTCCTGCCGGGAGTGCGCGGGTCGGTACCCCGCGCACCATGTATCGGTCCCGAACCAGGTTCCCTGGAGGGACGATCCCGGGCCGTTCGTGCCGTGCCTGACCACCACGAGCGTGGCGGTCATCACCGAGCGCCGGTCAGACCGCCCGGTCGGGCCAGAACTCGTCGCGGAGGATGCGTTTGAGCAGCTTGCCGGCATCGGTGCGCGGCAACTCGTCGCGCACTTCCCAACCGCGGGGCACCTTGTACTTGGCCATGTTCTCGGTGGCGAAGTCGCGCAGGGCATCGAGGTCCAACGTCACGCCCGACTTGGCCTGGGCGATGCAATAGACGCTCTCACCCCACTCGTCGTCGGGAATCCCGAACACCGCGACGTCGAGCAGGTCGGGATAGCCGTGCAGCACCGCTTCGATCTCCGCCGGGTAGATGTTGACTCCACCGGAGATGATCATGTCCTTCTTGCGGTCGCAGATATAGAGGTAGCCCTCGTCGTCGGCGTACGCGATGTCGCCGACCGACTTCCACTTGCCGTCCTCGTGCTCGCTGAGCTGCTCCTCGGTTCGGTGGTACCCGTCCATCGCGAGCCCCGTCGACATGAACAGCTCGCCCTGCTCCCCCGTCTCGGCCTCGGTGCCGTCGTCGCGCACGATGCGGAACTCGATGCCGCCGTAGGGCTTGCCGCACGACCCGGGCTTGCGCAACTGGTCCTCGGGACGAAGCACCGTGATGATGCCCATCTCGGTGGAGCCGTAGACCTCGAAGAGGAACCCGTCGCCCAGTTTGGCGATGACCTCCTGCTTCAGCGCGTACGGCACCGGCGCGGCGTTCGCGATCAGGCACCGCATCGAAGAACAGTCGGCGGTCGCGAGTACGTCGTCGGGCAACGAGACGATGCGCTTCAGCTGCGTCGGCGCGGAGAACGTGTTGGTGACGTGGTGTTGCTTCACCGCCGTCAGCCAGGCTTCGGGGTCGAACCGGCGCAGGACGACGATCGGCGAGCCCGCCGAATGGTTCAGCGAGACGAACGCCAGCGGACCCGAGTGATACATCGGGCCCGTCGTGATGTGGACCTCGTTGCCCATCTGAAATCCCAGCTCGCCGAGCAAGGCGAACACGACCGGCGCGTTCGTCGTCGTACGCAGCGCACCCTTGGGCTTCCCGGTCGTGCCCGACGTGTACAGCATCTGCGCACCGACGGCCGAGGCATCCACCGCGCCGGGTTCGTCCTCGGACTGACCGTCGAGGCACGTGGCCCAATCCACGAAGCCGTCGGGAAGCGGCTTCGCCTCCACCGTGGCGCAGAAGCCGACGAGGGCCTTGACCTTCGGGATCTCGGCCCGCACCGAGGCGATCAGCGGTGCGTAGTCGGCGTCGGCCACTACCAGGGTCGCGTCCGAGTTGTCGATGACGTAGGCCATCTCCTCCGCGGTGAAGCGGTACGACAGCGGGACCGCGACGAGTCCGGCCTTCCGAGCTGCGTGGATCACCGCGATCGTCTCGAGCGAGTTGGGACCGCACCACACGATCCGATCCCCGGCCTCGGCTCCCAGGGCGAGCAGTCCGTGGGCGAGACGGTTCACGATCCGGTTGAGCTCGGCGTAGGTGGTCGTGGAGAACTGGGCGCCGTGACTGGCGTCGACGATGACCGCCAGCCGGTCCGGCGACCCGTCGGCGTGGAGTTTCAAGACATCGGGCATCGCGGCCACATGGCCCCCTTTCGGTCGGTCGGAGCACCCTATCGGCGGGGCCATTCAAGCGCGACGAGCGATCCGGTCGAAAGAGAACGGGGTCCGGTGCCGAAGTCGGCGCAGCCCGACGCGTCAAGATGGAACCGTGCACGGAGGGTCTGTGATCTCAGTCGTGGTACCGGCGTACAACGAGGCTGCGTTGTTGGGTCAGACCGTGCGCGAGCTCGTCGACGGGCTGCGCGCGCTCGGCGATCCGTTCGAGCTGCACATCGTGGAGAACGGGTCGACGGACGGGACTCCCACGGTCCTGCGCCAGATCGCGGAGGCCGTCCCCGAGGTCCAGGCTCATTCGATGCGCGTCGCGAACTACGGCGAGGCGTTGCGTACCGGACTGCTCGCATCGCAGGGCGATGTCGCGGTGATCTTCGACGCCGACTTCTGGGACCTGCAGTTCATGAAGGAAGCCCTCTCGGTCCTCGATGCGGCACCGGAACCGGCCGGTCCCGTCATCGTCGTGGGTTCCAAGCGCGCCCCCGGGTCGCAGGACGACCGGGCGATGGTGCGCCGGCTCGCCACCAATGTCTTCTCCACGATTCTGCGCGCGGGCTTCGGCCTGACGGTCTCGGACACGCATGGCATGAAGGTGCTGAACCTCGGCGTGGTGCGTCCGATCGTGCGGTCGTGTCGAAACGGTTCGGACCTGTTCGACACCGAGCTGATCCTGCGCGCGGAGCGTGCGGGCCTCTCGGTTGCCGAGGTTCCGGTCTCGGTCGCCGAACTCCGCCCGGCGCGCACATCGATTGCCCGCCGAGTTCCGAGAACGTTGCTCGGACTCGCGAAGTTGCGAGTCCATCTCGGTTCGGCGCGGTGACCCCACGGCTCGCCGATTCCGAGCTGGCGGCACTCGGGGTCGTCGAAGTGGTCCCCGGCTATGTCGATCTGCAGATCAACGGTGTGGACGACGTCGACTTCTCGGTCGCCCGCGGCGATGATTGGGAACGCGCCGGACGTCGCCTGCTCGGCGCGGGGGTCACGGAGTACTTGGCGACGATCTGCTCGATGCCTCTCGACCGGTACGACCGCGTGCTGGCACGGGTCGCCGCGGCGCAGGCCGCGACGCACGGCGCGAATCTGGCCGAGATCCTGGGCGTGCATCTCGAAGGACCGTTTCTCGGAGGTGCGTTGGGCGCGCATCCGGCGTCGGTGGTCCGGCCCCTGGAACTCGACTGGCTGATGGCCCTGCTCGACGCCCATCCGGGCCTCGTGCGGCTGGTGACCCTCGCACCGGAGGCGGATCCGACGGGCGCAGGAATCCGGGCGCTCGTCGAGCGCGGCATCGTCGTCGCGCTCGGACACTCGACCTGTTCGTACGAGGATGCCGTCCGAGCGGCCGAGGCCGGCGCCACCCTCACGACGCATCTGTTCAACGGCATGGGCCCGTTGCATCACCGGGAACCGGGAATCGCTGGTGCAGCACTTGATCCGCGAACGGCGTTGACCCCGACCCTCATCGCCGACGGCGTCCATGTGCATCCGGCCGTCGTCGCCGTCGTGTTCGCGGCCGCGTCACCGATCCTGGTCAGCGACGCGGTCGCCACCGGTGTGCGGTACTTCGACGTGGACGTGACGGAGTCGGGCGGTGCGGCGTACCTGGCGAACGGGACCCTGACCGGGGCGGTCAGACTGTTGGACGACGCGGTGCGCAACGTGGTCGGGTTCGGCGTGGATCGGGCGGTCGCGCTCGCCGCGGCATCGACGCGACCGGCGGCGGTGCTCGGTCGTCACCCCGGCGCGTGGATCGGTCTCGATGACGAACTGCGCGTCCGGGCCGTGTGGCGGGGTGACCAGCTCATCGCTCGGGGGGCGGGATGAACCGGTCGGGCAACGCGTACGCCGCCGCCATCTCGGAGCACCCGGTCGCGGCCCAGGCCGTGGGCGAACTCGCGGGTGCCGTCCTCGAACAACTCGACGGCCGCCGGGCCGACCTCCTCGTCGCGTTCGTCTCCCCGCACTTCGCCGGTGCCATGGAAGACGTCGGCGGTGTCCTGCGGGCCGTGCTCGAGCCGCGCAGTCTCATCGGCTCGACCCATGCCGCGATCATCGGTACCGGCCGGGAGGTGGAGTACACGCCGGCGATCGCAGTCTGGGCCGCGGCATTCGCCGAGACGTCGGTCCGCACCGTTCGGCTGAGCGTCGACCAACGCCCCGACGGTGCCGGGCTCGGTGGTTGGCCGGGCGAACTCGCGGATGATGCCCACACCCTGGTGGTCCTGGCCGACCCGTTCACCTTCCCGACCGAAGGTGTCGTCCACGCGCTGGGCGCCGCGCATCCGACGCTTCGCATCGTCGGCGGGATGGCGTCGGCCGCGAACGGCCCGGGCGGCAATCGGCTGCTCCGCGACAACGAGGTGATCACCGACGGTGCCGTCGGCGTCGTGCTCGCCGGTCCGGAT
>JAENVU010000282.1 GCA_016650415.1 Acidimicrobiia bacterium | reverse complement strand
GTAGTCGATGGCCTGGGTCAGGGTCGCGATGTCGTCGGGGTCGATCGCCGGGAACATCGCGATTCGGAGCTGATTGCGGCCGAGTTTGCGATACGGCTCGGTGTCGAGGATGCCGTTGGATCGCAGCACCTTGGCAACTGCCGCGGCATCCACCGACGCGTCGAAGTCGATCGTCCCGACCACCCGGCTGCGCTCGTCGGGCTTGGCGACGTACGGCGCGGCAACCGGAGATGCCTCGGCCCAGCCGTAGAGGATCTCGGCACTGCGATCGCAGCGCCCGGCGGTCCATTCGAGCCCGCCGTTGGTCAGCATCCAATCGATCTGGTCGGCAAGCAGGAACAGCGTGGCCAGCGCGGGGGTGTTGTAGGTCTGGTCGAGCCGGGATTGCTCGAGCGCGATGCCGAGACTCAGGCTTGCCGGGACCCACCGGTCCGATGCCGCGATGCGTTCGATCCGCTCCACCGCCGCGGGTGACACCGCGGCGAGCCACAGGCCACCGTCACTCCCGAAGCTCTTCTGCGGTGCGAAGTAATAGACGTCGGTCTGGGTCGGGTCGAACCGCAAGCCGCCGGCACCGGACGTGGCATCGATCAGCGTCAACTGGTTTTCGGTCGCGCCCGCCGGACGCACGACCGGGAGCATGACGCCGGTGGAGGTCTCGTTCTGCGGCCAGCAGTACGCGTCGACCTCGGGATCCGTGATCAGGTCGGGATGGGTCCCGGGCTCGCTCTCGATCACGCGGGGGTCGTCGAGGTGGGGTGCAGCGCGGGTGACCGCCGCGAACTTCGAGGAGAACTCGCCACACACGAGGTGTTCGGATCTCCGCTCGATCAGGCCGAAGCTGGCGGCATCCCAGAAGGTGGTCGAGCCGCCGTTGCCGAGCAGGATCTCGTAGCCGGGCGGGAGGGCGAACAGGTCGGTGAGTCCGGTGCGGACCCGACCGACGACGGTGCGCACCGTGGGCTGGCGGTGGCTCGTACCGAGGTAGTCACCGGCTCGGTCGGCCAGGGCGCGCACCGCCTCGACCCGGACTTTCGACGGTCCTGCTCCGAAGCGGCCGTCGGCCGGGAGGAGATGGGAGGGGATGACGATGCTGCTGGGATCGAGGCTCACCCGGCGAGATTATGCGTCCACCGGTTCGGCAGCTTCAGGAGTAACCGAAGTCACCTCGGCGTACCACGCCGGTCGGTGATCTCTGGCCCACTCGGTGGAGACCGTTCCCCCGGTCATTCCCCGCAGGGATTCGCGGTCCTGGAGGGCCAGGAGGATGTGACCGGCCACCGTGATCCAGATGAGCCAGGCGAACGATTGGTGGACGAAGTCGGCGCCGTTGCGGAGTTCGGTGGAGAACGGTCGGTTCCAGAACATGATCGCTCCGCTGGCGGCCAGGACGAGCGCGGCGGCGGGGACGAAGGCGGCATTGAGCTTCTGGCCCGGGTTGAACTTCCCGAGCCGGGCGCCGCGGGCTCGCCCGAGCGACTTCAGCCAGCGGATCTCGTCGGGCGACCAGCGGTTGATCCGGCTCGCGTCGCGACGCAGGGCGCGACCCCAGCGGGGGATCACCGCGATGAGGAACGCCACGACGATGCCGAGCCCGGTGTAGACGTGCACCCCGCGAACGAGCGCGCGGTCCGAGATCAACGATTGGCCGATGCCGAAGCGGAACATCGCGCCGGTGGACATCGCGACCGTAAAGAGGGCCGCGTTCACCCAGTGGGCGATGCGCTCGGTCCGGGTGAACCGAGGGACCCGCACCGTCGACTCAGGTGGGTTCATCGTTCCGACCATTTGATGCCCCGACCCACGCGTCGACCTCGTAGCCACGTTCCTCCCAGTATCCCGGGACGACGGCGCGGGTGACCTCGATGGTCTCGAGCCACTTCGTGTTCTTGTAGCCGTACATCGGTAGCACCACGAGCCGAACCGGACCCCCGTGGTCGGTCGAGATGTTCTTGCCGTCGAGTTGGTACGCGACCAGGACGTCGTCACGACGAGCCTGCTTCATGGTCAGGCTCTCGGTGTACGCGCCGTCGAAGCTCGTGAACCGGATGGCCCCGCCCTCCGGCTGCACGCCGGCGCGGTCGAGCACGTCGCGCAGGAGCACGCCTTGCCACTTCACGCCGAGCACCCGCCATCCGGTCACGCACTGAAAGTCGCGCGTCACCTTGATCGGCGGCAGGGAGGTCAGGTCCTCGTACGTGAGGGTCAACGGCGTGTCGACGAGCCCGGCCACCCGCAGTCGGTATTCCGACCTCGATCGCTTCGGGTATCCGTTGACTTGGTAGTACCGCCAACCGCCACCGCCCGGGAGGATCGCGGAGAGCCCGGTCGGGTCGTTCTTGGCCAATCGTTGGAGCGCGTTCGAGATGGACGATCCGGTCGCAATCCCGACCGCGCCGAGCCCGAGCAGGCCGAGAAAGAGTCTCCGTCCGATCGGGGTGCCGGGTTCGTGGGCCACATCGCCAGCGTACGACCCTTGGCACGGGGGAGGGCCCGGGACTCCTTACGATCCGGGGAACTCGGCCGCGGGGTCGGTGGCGACCGGTTCTTCGCCGACCGCGAGCACTTCGGCGAATCCCTGCTGCATGCATTCCATCAGCACGTCGTGATCAGGGATGGCGACTCCGTCGTAGTTCACGCCGACGCAGCACGTCCCGCAGTGGCTCAACAGGGTGACGTTGATCGCAGATCCCGAGAGTGGTCCGAACGCGTACATGCGCTCGAGTTCGGCCCCTCCGGCGTAGATGGGGAACGGCGCACCCGGAACGTTCGAGGTCACGAAGTCCGCGCCCTTCAACATCGAGCCGAAGAGCGCGGTCGTCACCGTCGTGGGGAGCTGGTTGAGGACTCCGGCGAGCGCGTCGGTCAGCGCGACCGCCGGCTCGTCGCGCACCACCCGGCTGATGCGTCCGAGTTCGACGATGCGCGCTTCGGCATCCTTGATGTTCATCGGGACGAGGAACCGAGCCGGGGTGAAGTGGTTCCCGCCCATGCTTGCCGATGATTCTCGGAGGTTGATCGGCATCACCATGCGCAGATCGTCGACCGGTTCACCGTAGAACTCGTGATAGCGCGCCAAGCCCCCGATCACGCTCGCGACGAAGGCATCGTTCAGCGACCCGCCCGCGGCCTTGCCGGCGCGCTTGAGGTCGTCGAGCGGCACTTCGAGGGTGCCGAGACTGCGCGCCAGGGTGCGGTCCCGCATGATCGGGGAGTGAGGGACCGTGGCGGGGGCGAGAAAGCGGGCGATGGAACTGCCGACCTCCACTGCTTGTTCCACCGTCTCGCGCGGGTGCCGCGCGACCGCCTGGGTGCCCTGCCACACATCGAGCAGACCGCGGCGGGCCATGCCGACGAACCGTCGCCGTCGGTGGCTCAACGACTTGAGGACGAGGTCGGTCGCACCGAACGTGGGAATCGCTTCCACTTGGTCCAACGGACCGAGGTCCGTTGGGTTGCGTTCGAAATCGAACAGCATGAGGAGCAGCTTCATCCCGCCGACGCCGTCGGTCATGGAGTGGTGCACCTTCAGGATCAACGCAGCCCGCCCGCCTTCGAGGCCCTCGACCAGGGTGTACTCCCAGAGGGGCCGGGCGCGATCGAATCCGGTCATCGCGGCGTTGCGAGCGAGGTCGAGCACGGCTGCGTCGGTCGGTTCACAGACCCGGACCCGACGCAGGTGGTACATCAGATCGAAATGGGCGTCGGCGGACCAGTGGGGCGGCCCCATGCGCAGCAGGGGCGTCGCCACCCGCTGCCGCATCCGCGGGATCAACCACGAGCCGCGGTCCACGCGGGCGACCAGGGTCGCCCAGTCGGGGACCTGGTCGAAGAAGAGCACCGTGACGATCGTGGATCGCAACAGGGGATCCTTTTCGATGTTCCACATCAGCGCGTCGGAGTCGCTCATGTGCGCTTCGAATCGCTCAGCGTCGGCCGGTCCCGGCATTCCAGTTCTCCTGCACGTCTGGGACGCTCATGCTACGGGACCGCGTGCGGAACGGGAAGCCCCGGGACGGTGGTCCCGCCGACCGTGCTCACGCGATGCCGTAGATGACCTTGACCGTGATCTCGAGGTCCTGGGTGCCGGCCGAGATGGGGATCGCCTGACGAGTGGAGAAGGCCGCGTCGGCCTGGAGGGCGTGCACGGCCGGAGTGGAGCCGCGCGGTTCGACGATGGTGCGGACCGGGCCGAGCCGCACGCCGGCTGCTCGCGCCAGTTCGCTGGCTTGATCGTGCGCGGCTCGCACGGCCCGACGTCGAGCGGCCTGCACGACGGGTCCGGTGTCTTCGATGCTCAAGGCAACATTGTCGACGCGCAGGTCGTCGCCGGCGAGTTGGGCCGCGGCGTCGATGATCTTCCCCGCGTTCGGAATGTCATGACTCTTGGCGCTCATGCGCGTCGACACGGTGTATCCGGTGATACGCCCCTTCTGATCGAACGTCGGGAACAGTGAGACGTTGCTCGTCTGGATCTCCGACTTCTTGACGCCGACGAACTGCATTGCGTCGATGACGCCCTGCACGCTCTTGGCGTTCGCGGCCAACGCCTCGGTGGCGGTTGCGCCTCGGGATTCCGCGCCCAAGCTGATCGTCGCCGTGTCCGGTATCCCAGTCGCCGCGCCGGTCGCAGTTCCGGTGATCGTGCGGTTCGGCTCGCCTGCCGCGGCGCCGGCCGAGGTGGTCGTGCATCCGCCGGCGATACAGGCCACGGATCCCAACAGGATCGCGAGGCGGGCTGGGTTCCTCATCATCACATCACTCCGGGATCGGGGTCGGTCCTCGTTGGACGCCGCGCCCGTCCGCCTGGTTCCCGGCTGAAGGAATCATCTGCCCCCGGGTTGCGGAGTCGGGGATGGGCCTCCACAATGAAGGGAATGCCAGATGTGCGGAGCGATCAATCGGTCGTGACTGCACCGGTCGATGGTGGCGGCGAGACCGGCGTGGTCAGCGGCATCACCGTCACGTTGCGGCCGCGCCTCGGATTCCGGGCGATCGGGCCGGTGCTGATCCTCGCAGGTATTGCGGGGATCGCGGCCCAGTTCTTGCCCGCGATCGGTGCGCTCGCGGTCGGAGGTATCGCGATGGCCGCGTGGCTCCCGACCCTGCGGGTCGACGAGCACGAGATCCGCCTCCGCGGCCTCTGGACGATGACCACCATTCCGCTGGACACCGTCGACCAGATTCGGTTGCGACGCGTTCCCTTCGGACCGAAGCACGCGCTGCGACGGGTGTATCGGATGGGCCCGTTCTGCTCCACGCGATACGCCTGCGATTCCTCCGCGACGATCTCACCATGGCCCAGATCACGGTGGTCTACTGGGGCGGGTGGGCGGGATTGGTGCGCTATCTCCTCACCGTGCCCGGGATCACCGCGGACAGCCGCACGCTGGGCCGCCTCGAACGGTACGGCTGAGGCCGGGTTGTCCTGACCGAGGAATGTCCTTGACGGATTAGATCCGGATATTTATTATCCGGATAATGAAACTCTCCGACGGCATCGAGTGGGGCGTCCACGTCACCACACTCCTGGCGGTCCTGCCGCCGGACTCGGCCCTCCCGGCCGCCCGGCTGGCCGAGTTCCACGGGGTCCCGGCGGCGTATCTCGCGAAGCATCTCCAGGCGCTCAGTCGCGGCGGGATTCTCGAGTCCGTGCACGGGCCGAGGGGTGGGTACCGGCTGGCTCGGCCCGCCGCGCAGATCTCCGTGCTCGACGTGGTCGAAGCCATCGACGGCACCGAGTCCGCCTTTCGCTGTACCGAGATCCGCCGCCGGGGACCGGCGGCCCAACCGGCGGCGGCGTATTCGCTGCCCTGCGGTGTTCACCGAGTCATGTCCGGCGCGGACGCCGCCTGGCGGGCTTCGCTCCGTGCGGTGACGATCGCGGATCTGGTCGAGACCGTTGCTCGCGATGCACCTCCGGCGGGTCTGGCCGCCGGCGCCGCGTGGTTCCAGGAGGTGTTGTCGTGAAGGTGTTCCTGACGGGTGCGACCGGTGTGGTCGGCCGTTCACTGGTTCCGTTGTTGGTGGAATCCGGCCACGAGGTGCACGCCGTGTGTCGGCGTGATGAGGCCGCGGTCGAGTTGCGCGCCGCGGGCGCCGAGCCGGTCGCGGTCGATCTCTTCGATCCCGACGCCGTGATGCAGGCGGTTGCCGGGAGCGAGACCGTTCTCCACCTGGCCACGAACGTCCCGGTGCTCAGCAAGGCCGGACGGTCCAAGGGGTGGGACACCCACAACCGGTTGCGCGTCGATGCGACCCGCAATCTGGTGGCCGCGGCGAGAGCGACCGGCGCCACGCGGCTGGTCAAGGAATCGGTGACCTTCGTGTACCTCGATGCCGGTGCGGAGTGGATCGACGAGACCGCGGCGCTCATTCCCGAGCTCGGCCTCCTGGCGTCGACGATCGAGGGCGAGGACCTTGCGTTGGGCTTCGCCGCTGACGGCGGAAGTGCGGTGGTGGCGCGGTTCGGCCTGTTCTACGGCGGGATTCGCAACCGAGGGACCGACGACGCATTGAAGTTGGCCAAGGTCCGATCGTCGTCGATTGCCGGCCGAAAAGACGCCTACATGGCATCGATCCACTGTGAGGACGTCGCGGCCGCGGTGGTCGCCGCGCTCGACGCTCCGACCGGCGTCTACAACGTGTGCGACGACACGCCGATGCCGCGTGGCGAGTACCTGGCCGCGTTCGCGGCGGCGTTCGGCGTGAAGGCTCCCAAGCCGGCGCCGGCTCGGCTCATGACCCTCGCGGGCGGCCGCGGGGCGGAAGGGATCGTCGCATCGCAGCGAGTGTCCAATGCGAAGTTCCGTTCGGCGACGGGGTGGGAACCGAAGTATCCCGATGCCGCGACAGGCTGGTTGGCAGAAGCCGCGTCGAGACGAGAGGGTGGCGCATGAATCGCACGCTGGTACGGGCCGGGTTGATCTACGAGTCGTTCGCATTCGCGGCCGTCGGGTTCTGGGCCGCGTTCGCCCCCCACTCCTTCTACGGAGATTTCCCCGGTGGGGGCCGTCACTGGGTCTCGATGGACGGGCCCTACAACGAGCATCTGGTCCGGGACGTCGGCGAGTTGAGCCTGGCGATCTTCGTCGTGGTGCTGGCCGCGGCCATCACGCTGTCGCTTCCGTTGGTGCGGACCGCGCTCGCAGCAGTGATCGTGAATGGCGGGCTGCACCTCGTGTACCACGCTCGCCATCTCGACACGTTGTCGTCGGGAGATGGGGTGGCGGTGATCGCGAGCCTGGCCCTCGGGCCGGCAGTCGCGGTGGTGCTGTTGATACTGACGGCGCGTCCGGCGCCGACGGTCGAACCGCGGCCGGAGTACCCGGTCAGGGACTAGCGGCGACCAACGTTGGGTCGCTTGCCGTGGTTGGCCTTGTTGCGGCGGGCCCGCAGCTTGCGCTTCTTGGTCTTCTTGCTCACAACAGATCCTCCGAGACGAAGCGCCGCAGGGTAGTCGACGCCGATCCGAATGGTCGCTTCGGGCCCGGAAACGGTCATCGGGCCGCGGTCATCGAGATCACCAGGTCAGGCCGATCGTCGAACGCATTGCCCCCTCGAACGCCGCATCGTCGAGCCGGGCACGGGTTGCGAGCACCATCTCGGCGTCGGCACCCACCGGGACCCGCAGTGGGGTCTCGGGGTCGGCGAGCGCGTCGGCGATGGCCCGGGCCACGAGTTCGGGCCCGGGGCGCCCGTCCGGGCCGGTCATCGTGGAATCTGTCCCGCTCCACTGGGTGCGGAGTTCGTCGTAGGCGGCGGACCCGATGTGGTCGCTGCCGTGCTTCATCCCCGGCGCGATGTAGCCGGGCTGGATCACGACGACGCGGATCCCGAAGTGCCCGAGTTCGTAGTGCAGGGTCTCGGAGAGTGCTTCCAGCGCGTACTTCGACGCCGCGTACGCACCTTCGAGGGGAGTCGCGACCCGACCTTGGACGCTCGACACGTTGACGATGACGCCCGAACCGCGATCGCGCCAGCTCGGAGCGACGTGCTGGACCATACGCAGCGCACCGATGGTGTTGGTCTCGATGACCCGCTGCAGCTGATCGAGCGGGTAGTCCTCGAGTGGACCGCTGCCGGTCAGCGCCGCGTTGTTGACGATCGCGTCGAGCTCGCCCGTTGCCGCGAGGCACGCCGAAACCGAGTCCTGGCTCGTGACGTCGAGTGCCTGGACGGCGACACCGTCGAGATCCTTCAGCAACTCGGGATCCCGAGCCGTCGCAACGACATCGTGGCCCCGACCCGCGAGTTCGACGACGGTCGCTCGCCCAATGGCCCGACCGGCACCGGTCACAAGAATCCGCATCGACCGAGGTTAGATCGTGGTTTACAGATCCATCACACGGGGATCGCACGATTCTCATGGCGCTCATGGGAGCATCGGGGGATGGACAAGGGCACGATTCTGGTCGTCGAGGACGAACCCAATATCGCCGACCTCGTCGACCTGTATCTGAGTCGTGAAGGCTTTCGGGTCCTCAAGCAACCGACCGGCGAGTCCGGACTCGCGACGATGCGCGATCACCGCCCGCGCCTCGTCGTGCTCGATGTCGGCCTTCCCGACATCGACGGGTTGGAGGTCTGCCGTCGGATTCGGGCGACGAGCGCGGTGCCGGTGATCTTTCTCACTGCCCGTGCCGACGAGATCGACCGCGTGCTCGGACTCGAGCTCGGCGCGGACGACTATTTGACCAAGCCGTTCTCACCGGCAGAGTTGGTGGCTCGGGTGAAGGCGGTCCTGCGCCGGACCGACGGCGCCCAGGCTCAGGAGATCGTGCAGGTCGGCGCGGTCGCGGTCGACATCGGCCGGCGGGAGATCCGCATCGACGAGACGCCCGTCGACTTCACGACCCGCGAGTTCGAACTTCTGCGGTTCCTCGCCGAGCGCCCCGGGCTCGCAATGAGCCGGCAGCAAATCTTGGATTCGGTGTGGGGCCACGATTGGTACGGCGATGAACGGACGGTCGACGTGCACATCGCGCAAGTGCGAAAGAAGCTCGGTGCGGCGTGTTCGATCTCCACGGTGCGCGGTGTGGGGTATCGGTTGGAGTCCTCCGCCCGGTGAGACGTTCACGGCGGAGCTTGCGCGGTCGCCTGCTGATCGCCATGGCCGGGATCGCCGTCGGGGTGCTCCTCGTCACGGGGGTCACGACCGTCGCGCTCGCTCGCCGTACCGCGGAGCGCACCGCGATGTCCCACTTGGAGGAACAGGCCCCCAGTGTCGCCGGGCAGTTGCGCAACCTGGGCGCGGCGCTCCGGAGCCGGACGGTCGAGGGTCGACCGACCGTCTCCATCGGTCGCTTGGTCACGTCGGTGTTGCGCGTGACCGGTGGGACGATGATCACGGTCAACCCCGACGGCTCGATCACCGAGGGAGTGACGGGCCTGACCGGGACCGATGCCTTTGGCGCCGACGCGCCGATCGCCTCGCGTCAGGGCACGACCACGACCACCACGGATCCGACCGAAACGCCGCGGCAACGGCTGCGGGATCGACTGCGCGGCGCCCAGGACACCGGGTCCGGTTCGGTCGCGGCCGCCGCCGCGCCGCTTCCGGCCGGTCTCACCGTCGAGGATTTCGACGCCACCCGGCTCCAGGCCGGGGATTCGCAAACGGGCACGGCATCGGGCCGGGTGTTCGTTGCCCAGCCGTTGCGGACGGGCCGAGCCTCCACACCGGTGCTCGTCCTGACCGAACGAATCGATTCGGCCGCGGTCAACCGCGCCCGTGGGTTCTTCCTCGTCGGCGGTGCGCTCGCGTTGCTCGCCGCGTTCATCGTGTCGTACTTCGTGGCTCGCCGGCTCACCCGACCGTTGGCGGTCATGGGCTCGACCGCCGCGGCGATCGCGGCCGGTGATTTGACCGCGCGCGTCGATCTCGGCGATCACCCCGACGACGAACTGGCCGACCTCGCCAAGACGCTGAACGGTATGGCGCTCCAACTCGACGCGGCCCGTCAGTCGGAGCGGACCTTTCTGCTCTCGGTCTCGCACGATCTGCGGACGCCGCTCACGTCGATTCGCGGGTACGCCGAGGCACTGACCGATGGCACCATTCCGGCATCACCGGACCAGCAGCGGGCCGCATCGGTGATCGCGGCCGAGGCGAACCGGCTGGAACGGCTCGTCGCCGATCTGCTCGACCTCGCCCGGCTCGATGCCCATCAGTTCTCGCTCGCGCCACGCCCGTTCGAGATCGTGACCACGGTGACCACGGCCGTCGCCGCGTTCCAGCCCGCCGCGACCGAGCTCGGCATCGATCTCCACGTGGTCGAGTCGTCGCCCGTCGACTGCGTCGGTGACCCCGAACGGGTAGCCCAGATCGTGGCCAACCTCTTGGAGAACGCGCTGAAGTACGCGCGGAGCCGGATCGACGTCGCGGTCGACGCGGGCGCGGCACGCGAGGTCACGATTCGGGTGGCCGACGACGGCCCGGGCATCGATCCGGCCGAGACGGTTCGGGTGTTCGAGCGTCTCTTCGTGTCCCGATCCGTGCCCGGCCGGAGCGTCGGGACCGGACTCGGGTTGGCCATCGTGGGCGAGCTCAGTGCGGCCATGGGTGGGCGGGCTTCGGTGGATTCCTCCGCCGCCGGCGGTGCCTTCATCGTGACCGTGCCGCTGCGCGCCGCGAGCGGCGATCAGACGTGAGCGGACGTCCCGAAGCGCACGCCCGCTAGGGCCCGCAGGCAGCCGGATCACGCCAGCACGCGAGGACTGCATCGGTGAGCTGCTGACCGACTACTGCGGATCCCCGTTTGGAGAAATGTGAGCCGTCGGGTCGGAGTTCGACCCCGTGCACCTTCGTGGCGCACTTCCCGTCGGGACACACGATCCCGGCGAGGTCGATGATCGAGATCCGGCCGTCGGTCGCGGCCGCGGCCGACTCGTACAGCGCGTTGAGGTTCCGGATCCGGCCGGCCTCGTCGAGCCCCGGGAGCACCGACGCCGAACCCGGGACCGGCTTCGGCACCGTCAGAATGATCAGTCGGGCACCGTGGCTGCTGAGCAGACCGGCGGCTCGCTCGACCTCCGTGCGCAAGCGGGCATCGCCCTCCGGGGTGCCGAGCGCGACGCGGCGGCCGCCGAGGATGCGATCGACCGCATCCCAGGTCGAGAGCCAGATCACGAGATCCGGTCGCGGTTCGGTGGTCACGACGGTGCGCAGCGCGGGAGCGATCGCCGTGTCGCAGTCGCGTGACCACGGGTACGGCCGGCCATCGGTGCGCACCGTCACGCCCCGCAGGATGGAACAGCCGGGCGTGGCCGCGGCCTCGAACCGGATGCCGCGCTCGGTCATCGCGTCGTCCAGCCCCGGCCCGAGCGACGCGGCCAGCGAATCGCCCACCATCACCACGTGGGCGGGCGTGTCGGGCTCGCGCGGGCCGAGGGTGGTGGGAGACGTGGCAACGGGCGTCGACGGTCCGAAGAAGTTCGGCGCGGCCGTCGCGCCGACGGTGGCCAGCAGGATCGCAACCGTGCCGGCGACGAGGCCCGCAGGGACGGTGATCCAGAGTTTGGGCGACCGGAGCCGCGCGCGGATCGGCCGTTCGACGAGGAAGAAGGACGCGATCGAGAACGCCAACGTGAGTGCAATACGAAATGCGTCGAGCGCCGCGCCCGACAGTCCGACGCGCGCCTCGGTCGCGTACACGATGACCGGCCAGTGCCAGAGGTAGATGCCGTAGGAGATGACACCGATCGCGACGAACGGTCTGAACGCGAAGAGCCGCGCGATCGGACCGGTCGGCGCGAGGACGAGCGACGCGATGAGCGCGGCAACGGCGATGGCGAACGCCAACGACCCGCCGAAGTACAACGATCGGCTCGCGTCGTGCGCCCATACGAATGCCGCAATGGTTGCCAGCAACGCGGGGACGCCGACGAGCGCGAATCCCCGTTCGGAACGTTCCGATGGACGGGGCCGCCCGACGAGCGCGAGCGCGAGGAGTGCCCCGACCAGGATCGTGTGCGCGTGGGTGTCAGTGCCGTAGTACGAGCGGCTCGGGTCATCGGCGTTGAACAACGCAGCCATGAGCGCGACCGAGACGACGGTCCCACCGGCCGTCACCGCCGCGAGCCGGCCGAGTCGGCCACGGCCCCAGCGCAGACATCCGATCGTGACGAGCGGCCACACCAGGTAGAACTGCTCCTCGATCGCGAGCGACCAGAGGTGGCGGAAGGGCGAGGGCGCGCTGAACAGGTCGAAGTACGACTGGCCCGAGAGGACGAAGCGCCAGTTCGCCACGTAGAAGAGACCGGCGATGCCGTCGCTGCGGATGCGTCCGAGTTCGGTCGTGGGGACTTCGATCCGGGCGAAGACGGCCACGCCGACCATCAGGAGGATCAGCGCGGGGAGCAGGCGCCGAGCCCGCCGGCCCCAGAAGGCGACGGTGCCGATCGTGTCGTGGCGCCGCCACTCGAGCACCAGCAACGTCGTGATCAGGAACCCTGACAGCACGAAGAAGGCATCCACGCCGAGGAACCCGCCGGTGAGGCCCGTCTCGTCGAGGTGGAAGACGACGACTGCGATCACCGCAAGCGCCCGCAGGCCGTCGAGGGCCGGTCGGTAGGAAAAGTGGCCGGGCGCGTCGGCGGCCGGGGTCGACGTCACTCGCGGATCGTACCGGCGTTGCGGCCCTGGTCCGGGTCGTGGGCGATACGGTCGAGCCATGACCGCAACCATTCGGGACATCTGCGATGTGGTTGGTTCGTGACGGCGAGGTCCTCGCGGCCGCCGAGGTCCCGACGGGTTCGCGAGGTCGAGCGCGCGGGTTGCTGGGACGCGACGGCATCGACGGTGTGCTGGTCCTGCGTCCCTGCCGGAACGTTCACACGATCGGCATGCGGTTCGCGATCGATGTGGCCTTCTGCGATCGAACGGGTCTCGTGCTGAAGGCGGTGACCCTGGCGCCGCGACGGATCTCACCGTTGGTGCTGCGCGCGGCCTATGCGATCGAGGCCGAGTCGGGCGCGTTCGGTCGATGGGACCTGCGCGCGGGCGACCGGGTCGAGCTGCGCTCATGACGCGGGATGCGACGGATGTGAGCGAGGCGGAGTCCCGCGGTGCGTTGGTGCTCGTCGGCACTCCGATCGGCAACCTCGGTGATCTGAGCGAACGAGTGCTCGACGCGCTGCGCGATGCCGATGTGATCGCGGCGGAAGACACCCGCCGGACCCGCGCGTTGTTGTCGCACGCCGGGATCGCGGCTGCCGGTCGGCTCCGTGCGGTACCCGCGCACGACGAACTCGTGAGCGCCGGCTGGGTCGTGCGTGAGGTCGAGGGCGGCGCGCGGGTGGTGTGTGTCTCGGATGCGGGCATGCCGGGAATCAGCGATCCGGGGTCGCGGTTGGTGCGCGCCTGTCTCGATGCCGGGCTCGCGGTCGAGGTGGTACCAGGACCGTCGGCGGTCACGACCGCACTCGTGCTCTCCGGCCTGCCGACCGATCGCTTCGTGTTCGAAGGGTTTCTCCCGCGCAAGGGTGCGACGCGATCGGAGCGACTCCAGGCGCTGGCGCGCGAACCGCGCACGACCGTCCTCTTCGAGTCCCCGCGCCGGGTGGCCGCGACCCTGCGCGACCTGGTCGAGCATTGCGGCGAGGAGCGCGAGGCCGCGCTGGCACGCGAGCTGACGAAGCTGCACGAGGAGGTGCGCCGCGGATCGCTTCGGGTGCTGGCGGACGGCGCCGAGACGGAACCGCCGCGTGGCGAGTGCGTGATCGTGGTCGGCGGCGCAGAGTCGGCGCGGGCCGCGGTGACGGACGAGGATGTCGACGCGGCGGTGGAGGCCGAGCTCGCGGCCGGAACCTCGACCCGAGACGCGGCCGCGATCGTGAGTGCCCGGCTCGGTATGGGTCGGCGGGAGGTCTACGCCCGGGCCGTGCGCCTCAGGTCGCGGTGAGCTTCTCGACGCAGCCCGCGCAGACGACGCGTCGGGAGAAATCGCGGAGGTTCTCGGTGCCCGCGCAGAACACGCAGCGTTGCTCCACCTTCTCGAGCACGATGCGATCGGTCTCCGCCGACATCATCACGAGGTCACCGACATCGATGCGCAGGGCCTTGCGCATTTCGACGGGCAAGACCACCCGACCGAGCTGGTCCACCTTGCGGGCAACACCGTTCGCCATGTGATGACCCCCCTAAGAAGCTCGGATCCGCCCGGACCGTCGGTACTGTAGAGCGCGTGTCCAACTCCTTCTACGTGACGACGCCGATCTACTACGTCAACGACGCGCCCCACATCGGACACGCGTACACCACGATCCACGCGGATGTCCT
>JAENVU010000281.1 GCA_016650415.1 Acidimicrobiia bacterium | reverse complement strand
CTGGATCAGACCGTGCGGGTGCGCATCGCGTTGGCCAGCCAGAAACTGGACTTCCCCGAGGGATCCGATCGGGTCCTGGACCTCCCGCCCGGCAACACCACCACCGTGTTCGACGTCGAGGCGCGGGCGTCGGGCACGTTCGCCGTGCTCGTGACCCTCAGCTCGCCCGACCACGGCGTCAACCTCCAACGTTCGCGTTACACGGTCCGCTCCTCGGTGGTGAGCGGCGTCGGCGCGTTCCTGACGATCGGGGCGATCCTGTTCCTCGCCGCCTGGTGGCTCACCCACTGGCGGCGGAGCCGACGAGCCCGGCCGACGCCGTCCGCCGCGTGAACGAGACCGCATCGGCACCGCGCCTCGCGCGTACCAGCGCCGTCATCGGTGCCGGCACGTTGCTGTCGCGCGTCACCGGGTTCCTCCGCGTCTCCGCGCTCGCGGCCCTGGGATTCGGCCGCCTGACCGACGTGTACAACGTCGCGAACTCGACCCCGAACATCGTCTACGAACTGCTCGTCGGTGGGATCCTCACCGCGACCCTCGTGCCGCTGTTCGTGCAGTCCTACGAGCAGGACGACGAGCACGCAACCGCGGCGATCAATACGGTCGTCATCGCATTGCTCTTCGCCGGATCGCTGGCCGGGGTCCTCGCCGCGCCCTGGATCATCCGCGCCTACTACGACCTGTCCGGAACCCAACATGCGGCGGGACGAGCTGCCCAGGTGGCACTGGCGACGGACCTGCTCCGCTGGTTCATGCCGCAGATGTTGTTCTATGGCGTCACCGCGCTCGCCACCGCAATGCTGAATGCGCGACGGCGATTCGCGGCCGCGGCATTCGCACCGGCACTCAACAACGTCGTGGTCATCGCGATGCTGCTGGCGGTCGCCCGCGTGAGCACCGACCACCCGAGCGTCCGGTCCGTCGCCGACGATCCCGTCCTCGTGCTCCTGCTCGGGCTCGGGACCACCGTCGGCGTCATCGCGATGACCCTGGTCCTGCTTCCGGCGCTGCGACGGGCGGGCGCGAGCTTTCGGTGGCGTTGGGAGCCCCGCCATCCGGCGGTCCGGCGTCTCGCGCGACTCTCGGGTTGGACGGTCGGGTACGTCGCGGCGAACCAGGTCGCGTTCTTCGTCGTCCTCGTACTGGCCTATCGCTCCCGCGCCGGCGTCTCGGTGTACCTCGCGGCCTTCACCTTCTTCCAGCTACCCCACGGTCTACTCGCCGTCTCCGTGATGACCGCGCTCGCGCCGGAGCTGGCCAGCCGACACCAGGCCGGCGACGTCGACGGCCTGGGCCATCACTTCGGCCGGGGCCTCCGGGTCTTGCTCGTGGTCATGATCCCCGCAGCCGTCGGCGTCACGGTGCTCGCTCGTCCGTTGATCAGCGCGCTGCTGGACCACGGGGACTTCTCCGCGCGCGACGTGACCCAGACCGCCGACACGCTCCGCGCGTTTGCGATCGGGCTCGTCGCCTTCTCGTTGTACCTCTATGTGATCCGCGCGTTCTCGTCGATGCAGGACACGCGCACGCCGTTTCTCCTCAACGTCGTCGAGAACGGCATCAACATCGCGACCGCGGTCGCGCTGTATCACTGGCGCGGAATCGAGGGCCTCGCGTGGTCCTGGACGATCGCGTACGCGGCGGGTGCACTGATCGGACTCCTCGCGTTCCGGCGACGGATCCATCGCCTCGGAGGGCGCGCACTCGTCGACACTGCGACCCGGGTCGTCGTCGCGGTGATTCCGGCAGCCGTGGTGGCGGTGTCGATCGACCACGTGCTGGGCAGTGCGACTCCGAGTCGGTCATGGCTCACGCTGATGCTCGCCACGGCCGCGTCCGGCGTCGTCTTCGTCGCGGTCGCCCACGTCGCCGGAATCTCCTTTCTTAGGATGATTCGGGACATCTTGGGCAGGAAGCGCGCGGTGGCGGCCCCGGATGGGTAACCATTGGCGCCAGCACCAAGTCCAAGCGTTCGCCACCAGTGTGTCGACGTACCGATGTAGGAGGTCCCGTGGTCGTTCGAATCGTCACTGACAGCGCCTGCGATCTCCCTCAGGCTCGAGCCGACGCGCTCGGCATCGAGATCGTGCCGCTGACCATCCGGTTCGGAGAGGAAGAGTTCGTCGATCGGACCGAGCTCTCCAACGAGGAGTTCTGGCGGAAGGTCGCGACCTCCCCGGTCCTGCCCGAGACCGCGGCGCCGGCACCGGGAGCGTTCGAGCAGCGATTCCGCGCCCTGGCTGCCGGCGGCGCCGACGGGATCCTGTGCATCAACCTCTCGTCCCGACTCTCGGGAACCATGCAATCCGCCCAGATCGCCGCGAAAGCCATGGAGGGTGATCTTCCCGTCCGAGTGGTCGACTCCTTGTGCGTGTCGATGGGTCTCGGGCGCCAGTGCATCGCGGCTCAGGCCCTGGCCGCCGCCGGCGCCGACCTCGACGCGGTCACCGCCGCCGCCGAGACGCTCGCGCCGAGTATCCGACTCTTCGGTGCGCTCGACACCCTCGAACATCTCCGGCGCGGCGGACGCATCGGCGGCGCGCAAGCGCTGCTCGGAAGCGTGTTATCGATCAAGCCGATCATCGAGATCCGTGACGGCGTCGTGGTCGAGGCCGGCAAGGTCCGTACTCGGAGCAAGAGCCTGCACCATCTCGCGGACCGGCTCGCGGCCGCCTCGAATCCGTCGGGGGTCTTCGTGTTCCACGCCCAGGCGCCCGACATCGACGAGTTTCTCGATCTCCTCGGCGCGACCGTTCCGCGCGACGAGATCGAGGTCGGCAACATCGGGCCCGTCATCGGCACCCACGGTGGTCCTCGCACGATGGGGCTCGGATGGGTCGAGACCGCTTGAACCGACGCAGCGCCAGGCGGCACAGTTCTCGGCGGTCTGCCAGGTAGCGTCGAGGTGTGGCGCACACACTGGCTTCGGGGCGAGTCCTCGGCGGTCGATATCGACTCGACCATGAAATCGCGAAGGGCGGCATGGCCACCGTGTGGCGCGCCGACGACCCGCTGCTCGCTCGCTCCGTCGCGATCAAGACGCTCGATCCCGCGCTCGGCGAGGACCCCGATCTTCGCAGCCGATTCCGGCGCGAGGCGGTGGCGGCGGCCGCCGTCGCCCACCCGAACATCGTCGCGACCTACGACACCGGTGAGGACGACGGCGTCGCGTACATCGTCATGGAACTGGTCGACGGCGCCACGCTGCGCCAAGCCATCGACCTCCACGGCGCGCTCCCACTGGCCCGTGCCGCCGACATCGCTGCACAGGTCGCCGATGCCCTCGCGGCGGCGCACGCCCGGGGTTTGGTCCATCGGGACATCAAACCGAGCAACGTGCTCATTCAGCTCGACGGTCGAGCCAAGGTCACCGACTTCGGGATCGCGAAGGCCTCGGACCAACCGGCAGACGACCTGACGCGCACCGGCAACGTCATGGGCACGGCGCGGTATCTCTCGCCCGAACAACTCGAGGGTCAGCCGGTCGACGAGCGCTCCGACATCTACTCACTCGGTCTTGTGCTCTACGAGATGCTGACGGCCCGTCCTCCCTTCGGTGGCGACACCGAGATCGGCACGGCCGTTGCCCGACTCACCAACCCGCCTCCGTCGGTCTCTGACGTTCGCCCGGAGGTCGCACCCGGTCTCGCCCACGTGGTCGAGCGCGCGCTCGCGCGTGCGCCCGACGATCGGTGGCCGAACGCGGCCGCGATGCGTGACGCCCTCACACCGTTTCGAGTCGCGGTTCCCGATCGCGGTGCCGATGCCACGATGCCGGTCGCGATGCCGCGCGTTGCCCCCTCCGCAACGACGGCCGCCGTCGTCGTTGCGCCGGCCATCCCGAGCATCATCAACGACGGCGTCAGTGTCGGGACCCGGATGCTCGCCTGGATCGGCGCACTGATCCTCGGTATCGGGGGTGGGTACGCCGGTTACGTACTCGCGACCGATACCACGAGCGCCGCGACCCCCGCGGCCGTCTCTGCCGGTACCAAGGACCTGCCGATTCTCGGCGTGACCTCGTTCGACCCCGACGGAGACCAGTCCGAGAACGACGCCGACCTCGGGAAGATGACCGACGGTCGTACCAGCACCGCCTGGGCCACCGAGGGCTACTTCAACCCCACCACCTCGCCCAAGCCCGGTGTGGGGTTCGTGCTCGATCTCGGGGAACCGTCCAAGGTGCGCAGCCTCCAGTTCACCAGTGATCTCGTGGGCTGGGACATCAATCTCTACGTCGGCTCCGAGAAGCACACCACGCTGGCCGCCTGGGGGAATCCGGTCGCCAACGGCTCCGATCTCGGACTGGCGGCCGATGTTCCGATCGATCCGCCGGCTGCGGGCCGGTATGTGCTCGTGTGGTTCACGAAGCTGGTGAAGGAGCCCGACGGTCGATACCGCGGCCGCATCGTCGAGGTCGCCGTCCGTGGCACCCCCGGCTGACCAACGCGACGACCACGAGCTCGCGCGGGCGGCCGGCCGTGGTGATCGTGGAGCACTCGACGCACTCCTGGCCCGTCACATCGATCGCGTGAACGCGGTGTGCCGCCGCATCTGCGGTCCCGACGACGGGTTGGACGCGACCCAGAACGCGCTCATCGGAATCGTGCGCGCGATCGACCGCTTCGATGGTCGCAGCGCGTTCACCACATGGATCCATCGAATCGCGACCAATGCGGCGCTCGATGAGCTCCGCCGCCGATCGCGTCGAGCGGTGCCCGTCGACCCCGATACCGATCGCGTGCGCGTGCCGCACGCCAGTCGCTCCGACGACCCGGAGCGAGTCGTGGACCAGATCGACCTGGACGCCGCGCTCGCCCAGCTCCCCGAGGATTTTCGCGTCGCCGTGGTGCTGCGCGATGTATCAGACCTCGACTACGCCGAAATTGCAGCCACGCTCGAGATTCCGATCGGCACCGTGCGATCACGCATTTCGCGAGGCCGAGCCGCGCTCGCGGTGATTCTCGGGAACTCCGAGACCTCGACCGTCGTCGAAACCAATGACCATGCCTGACCTGCCCGACTTCGAGACCGACGCCGCACTCAATGCGGAACTGGATGGAGAGCTCGACGCCTTCGCGCGCGACCTCGGCACCGACACCGCCTCCGTCCGGGCGGGGCTCGCCGCGCGACCCGGAATCGACGAGCGCCGGCACGAGCTCCTGGCCGTGCGCGCCGCGCTCGGCACCCCGGTCCCGCCGCTCGACGACCTCTCCCGGGCTCGTCTCCTGGCCGGCGCGGTGGCACAGACGGATGCTGAGATCGACACGTTGACTCCGGCGCCGGTCACGAGGTTCGGGCGGGACCGCGGATGGGTCGTGCGCGCGGCAGCCGCCGCCGTCGTGGTACTCGCCCTCGCCGGTGGTGGTGTACTGATCGCTCGCACCAATTCCTCGAGCCCCGCCGCGAAATCGACCGGCGGCGGAGGATCCGCCGCACGAACCGCCGCCCGCGGCGACCTCGGTGACCTCGGCGAGCTCTCCCGGGATCAGATCGACCGCCTCATCGGCGGGCCGAAGTCCGGGGTCGACGTTCCCAGCCCGCTCGAACGCTCGGTCGCCCAAGATGCCGCCAATGATTCGGCGAAGAGTGCCGACGCCCACAGCTCCGCCGCAGCCCCCGGTCCCTCCACCTCGTACGCGTCGTCGGTCGCGCCCGACCAGCTCCGAGCGTGCCGAGCAGAGTACGAACGACTCGGCGGCATCCAGTTCGAGGCGACGGGTACCTATCAGGCTCAGCCTGCGGTCGTGCTCGGCATCAAACGGGCCGAGCGCCTGATCGTGTTCGTCGTCGCTGCGGAGAATTGCCAGCGCGTACTCTTGTCCGTGTCTCGCTGAGAAGATTCGCGCGGCCCGGAGCGGACGCGTCGACGCGGGTAACCTCCGCGGCTTGAATCGGAGGACGCGATGAGTACATGGACGACCCAAGCCGCTGACGCGATCGAGAAGACGATCGTCACCGTGCGCGACCGCACGGTCGAGCCCGCCAACAAGGCCGCGAAAGCCCTGGTCTACGGGCTCTTCGCCCTGTGTTGTGTCATGACTGCGCTGCTGCTGCTCTCCATCGTGATGTTCCGCGCGCTGACCTACGCACTTCCGGTCTGGGCATCGTGGATGGTGCTGGGCGGAATCTTCATCGCGGCCGGGCTGTTCCTCTGGTCCCGTCGTACTGGAGGAACCCGTGCCTGAGCACCACGAAGTCGTCATCGTCGGATCCGGCCCCGCCGGTCTGACCGCCGCGGTCTACACGGCTCGGGCCAACCTCGAGCCGGTGGTCGTGGAAGGTCTCGCCGCGGGTGGGCAACTGATGCTGACCACCGAAGTGGAGAACTACCCGGGCTTTCCTGAGGGAATCATGGGTCCGGAACTCATGATGCAGTTCCGTTCCCAGGCCGAGCGGTTCGGAACGCGCTTCATCACCGCCGATGCCGACCGCGTCGATCTGTCGTCCCGGCCGTACCGGATCACCGTGGGTGACCTGGAGATGACCGCGGACGCCGTCATCATCTCGACCGGCGCGTCGGCACGGATGCTCGGTTTCGACAGTGAGTCCCGACTCCTCGGGCATGGCGTGTCGACCTGCGCAACCTGTGACGGTTTCTTCTTTCGCGATCACGAGATCGCGGTCGTCGGAGGCGGCGACTCCGCAGTCGAAGAGGCCAACTTCCTCACCAAGTTCGCGCGCAAGGTCATCCTGGTCCACCGTCGCCATGAACTCCGCGCCTCGAAGATCATGCAGGACCGGGCGCTCGCGAACCCCAAGATCGAGTTCCGTTGGAACTCCGAGGTCATCGAGGCGCTCGGCGACGACAAGCTCGCCGGTGTCCGTCTGCGCGACACCGTCACCGGCGAGGAGTCCGAACTCGCCGTGACCGGCTTGTTCGTCGCGATCGGCCACACCCCGAACACCGCCCTCTTCACCGGCCAACTCGACCTCGACGAGAACGGGTACATCGAAACCGCGCCTGATTCCACCCAGACGTCGATCCCCGGCGTCTTCGCGTGCGGTGATGTGCAGGACCACACCTACCGTCAGGCAATCACTGCCGCGGGCAGTGGTTGCATGGCTGCGATCGAGGCCGAGCGCTACCTCGAGACCGCCAAGCATTTGGCTCAGGCCTAACCCGGTTCGCGCGGAGTGCGGTGCCCCGCCACGCAATGCGTCACACCGACGGATCGGGAATGGCCGAGACCCCCGTGCCGTTGACCCGTCTCACTAGTATCCCCAACCTTCGCACCACTTCCCCGAAAGGATCTCGCCGTGGCCGAGAACATCCTCACCCTGTCCGACGCAACCTTCGATGAGAGCGTCGTGGGTTCCGAGACGCCCGTGGTCGTCGACTTCTGGGCCGAGTGGTGCGGGCCGTGCAAGATGATCGCTCCGGCGCTGGAAGAAATTGCCAGTGAGCACGCTGGTCAGTTGACGGTCGCGAAGCTCAACGTCGACGACAACCCCGACACCGCTCGCCGGTTCGACGTCATGAGCATTCCGACGCTGCTCGTCTTCCAAGGGGGCGAGCCCGTCAAACGGCTGGTCGGCGCGAAGGGGAAGGGTCAACTGCTCCAGGACCTCTCCGAGTACATCGGCTGAGTGGCCGAGCTGCCCACGACGCGATCCCGGTGAGCGGCAGCCTCGTCCTCCGTACGGGCGACGCCGGCGACGCCGTTCGCGATCTGCAACACCGCCTCGCCGGCGCCGGCTTCACGGTGAGTCCCTCCGAGATCGGGACGTTCGGAAGTTCCACCGACGCGGCAGTCCGCGCGTTCCAGGCTCATCGCTCGATACGCGTCGATGGTGCCGTCGGGCGGGAGACCTGGTCGGCACTGGTGGAATCCGGTTTCGAACTCGGCGACCGACTGCTCTATCTCCGATCGCCCAACCTTCGCGGTGACGATGTCGCCGTACTCCAACACACCCTCAACCGGTTGGGTTTCGACGCCGGCCGCGAGGACGGAATCCTCGGACCCGACACCGCCGGTGCACTGGCCGAGTTCCAACGCAACTCCGGTCTGAGCGTCGATGGCATCGCCGGCCCGGCAACCCTCGATGCCTTCGCACGAGTGGCCATGATGGCCGCGGGTTCGGTCGCGAGCGTCCGCGAGCGTGACCAATTGCGGCGGCCCCCGCTGCTCGGCGGACGGCGCATCTACCTCGCGGTGCAACCCGGGTTCGACCAGATCGGGACCCCGCTGCTCGGCGAGCTCACGCGGGCCGGTGCCCAGGTGATGCCCGACCTCTCCGGTGCCGACGACCACGAACTCGCCGGCCGGGCGAACCGGTGGCTGGCCGATCTCTTCCTCGCCATCCGACACGGAGACCACCCGACCTGGCAGTGCCGGTACTTCGCCTCCGGGTCGTTCCGTTCCGAGCGGGGCCACCACGCCGCGGCGCTCATGGGTCAGGAGCTCGACCGGGAACTGGGCCCATCGGGACCCGACGCGGTCCTGGGTTGCGCCTACTCGGTCTTGCGCGAGACGCGGATGGCTGCAGTGGTCTGCGCGCTGGGTGATGCCGACGCCGCCACCGTCGCCGCCATCATGGGTCGCTCAGCGGAAATCAGCGCGGCCCTCGCCGGTGCGATCCGACGGTCCTTCGAAGAACCCTCGACCGAACCCTGACCCGACCTGTGCCCGAGGCCCGGGGCGATGACCGTCGGCCGGTGGCGTTCACCGTGGCCTCAGCCGACGATCGCCTTGTAGATGCGCTCGAGATCTTCCAGGTCGGAGAAGTCCACCGTGAGCTTGCCTCGCTTGGATCCCATGGCGATCTGCACCCGGGTGTCCAGGTGATCACCGAGCAGACCCTCGAGTTCCTCGAGGCCCGGGGGACGCAGCGGGTTCGTCGCCCGCGCCGCGTCGACGCCGGACTTGCCTGACGACTTCGAAGTCGCGACGGGTCCCTTGACCGCCTCCTCGACCGCGCGCACCGACCAGCCTTCGCT
>JAENVU010000280.1 GCA_016650415.1 Acidimicrobiia bacterium | reverse complement strand
GGCGTGCGTCGGCGCGGCCGCGGTCGACGAACCGATCTCCCAGCACGTGTACGCAGCGTTGGCGAGTGGCGACATCACACGTGAGGAGTTCTGCGAGTTCGTGTTGCACTTCGCCTACTACCACGGGTGGCCCCGCGCGTCGGCGCTCGAAATGGCCTACTACCGCGCGGTCGAACGGCTCGACGCGGCACCCGCGGAGTAGCCCAAGCGCACCGGCATGTGCACCAGGCCGTTCATCAAACAGGACTCGAGCGGCACGATGTCGCCGACGATGTCCCAGCTCGGCCAGCGTTGCAGCAACTCCTCGAACATGACTCGGGCCTCGACCTTGGCGAGTGCGGCACCCAGGCAGAGGTGCTCGCCGAAGCCGAACGCGATGTGGCGGTAGGCGTCGGCGCGGGTGACGTCGAACTGGTCCGCGGTCGGGCCGAACTCGGCCTGGTCGCGGTTGCCGGAGCCGTAGAACATCACGACGTAGTCCTCGGCGCGGATCGCGGTGTCGCCGATCGTCGTGTCGACCTGGGCCCGGCGCACGAAACTTCGGACCGGGGTCACCCAGCGCAGCATCTCATCGACCCCACCGGGGATGAGCGCCGGATCGGCGGCGAGGAGCGCCCGCTGGTCGGGATGTTCGGCCAGCGCACGCCCGCCGCCCGCGATGAGATTGCGGGTGGTCTCGTTCCCGGCCACGAGCAGCGTCAGGAGAAACATCAGGATCTCGCCCTTGCCGAGCCGTTCCCCGTCGATCTCGGCTTCCAGGAGCAGGGTGATGATGTCGGCGCGCGGTGTGGCACGGTGCTCTTCGATGCTCTCGGTGAAGTTCGCGAAGAGTTCGCCCATGTCCTGGAGCGTCTGTTCGGTCACGCCGCCGCCGCCCGCTTCGATGATCGAGTCCGACCAGCGCCGGAAGACCGCGGCATCGGCGGGCGGCACGCCGATCATTTCTGCGATCACCCGCATCGGGAGTGGCACCGCGATTTGCTCGACGAAGTCGACCTCCCCGGCCGGGTCGCAGGCATCGAGTGATTCGACGGTGATCTCCCGGATCCGGGTCTCCAACTCGGCCATGTACTTCGGACGGAATGCGCTCATCACCAGCTTGCGATGCCGCAGATGCTCGGGCGGGTCCATCTGGAGGATCGAAGCCGCGCTCGGATCATCGGGCGTGGGACCGTTCCCGGCGTGGGCCTCCGCGATCTGGAACATCTGGATGCCGTATGCGGACGAGAAGGTCTTGGGGTTGCGCGAGGCCTCCCGGATCTCGGCTTGACGCGTCAGACACCAGAAGCGGCCCGGCTCGTACCAATGCACCGGCTCGGTCGCGCGGAGCTGCGCGAACGCGGCCTCGGGATCGCGGCCGTAGAACTCGGCAGTCTCGGGTGCGAAGTCGAGCATGGTCGGCCTTTCGGAGGGGTGAAGTTGCCGGTCAGCTGGAGCGGATGAGCTTGACACAGAGCAGCTTCGAGAGGTTGAGGAGCAGCTTGGCCGCGATCTGGGCGTCCTCGGCGATCATCCGGCGGAGCGCGCCTTCGCTCAGGCTCAAGATGCGGGCGCCGTCGGTGGCGGCATCGACGTCGAACGACCGCGGCTGTTCGAGGAGGAAGGCCAGCTCACCGAACGCGTCACCTGCACTCAGCACGTTGACGATCGTGGCTTCGTCGCGCACCTCGAGTGTCCCATCGAGCACGACGAAGATGTTGCGGGCGGTGCCACCACGTTTGAGGACGCGGTCGCCGGCGGCACACTCGATGATGGTGCTGCGCGCGATGCAACGCTGAGCGTCGTAGTCGGTGAAGTCGTCGAAGATCGAATACCGCTGGGTGTCCAGCTCGTCCAGGGTCCGGCGGATCTCGCTCCAGTGCTCGCCCGGCGTCGAAAGGATCTCGCTGCGCACCGATCCACCGCGTACGAGCACGTCGGCGATACAGGTGGCGAACTCCCCGGGCGGCGTCGCGTCGCCGACTCCGCGCAGTGCCTCCTCGTCGGGCACGAAGCTCAGGAGCGGGATGAGGTATCCCGCGGCCGGGCTGTTGATGTTGTGTGGCGCGTAGGTGCGCTGACCCCATGCGCAGGAACAGAGAGAGAAGGTGCGGCTCGCAGCAACCGAACACCACTTTGAGGCCGCGCGCGGCGGATTCCGTGGCGCTGAACTCGAAGAGCTGGTCGAGGACACCGGTCCCGCGATAGGGAGTTCCACATGGCAGCGCAATCGGTCGAGGATCGTTTGGCCACCGTGCCCCTGTTCGAAACGCTCTCCAAGAAGCATCTGCGCGCGCTTGCCCGCCTGGTGACGCCGGTCGACCTCGCGGCCGGACGAGAACTGATGCGAGAGGGCGCGACCGAGCGCGAGTTCTTCGTCGTGATCTCCGGTGAGGCTCAGATCTTGCGGGGCGGGGAGGTCATTGCCGTCCGGGGCCCGGGAGACTTCTTCGGGGAGATCGCATTACTCCTGGACCGGCCCCGGACCGCCTCGGTCATCGCGAGCACCGACATGTCCGTGGAAGTCATCGAGCGCCAGGACTTCAAGGGGTTCCTGAGCGAGCACCCGGAGCTCTACGAGCCGTTACTCGCCGCCGCCGCGGAACGGGTTGCTCAACTCGAGGACGGGCCCGCGTAGGTCTGCCGTCGAGGTACACGGTCCTTGGCCTCGGGTTCGCCGTCCGAGACGAGCGCATGTCCGGACCACCAGCGCCAGGCGTCGTCAACCAGCGGTCGCCTCGGACGACTCCGTAGGAACGGTCGGAGGCGCCGCCGCGGGCCGAAGCGTCGCGGTGGTGGCGTGGATGGGGCCGGCGATCTCGATGCGGTCGCGGCCGTCGCGCTTGGCGCGGAGCAGCGCCTGGTCGGCGGCGTCGACCGTCTCGCCGAAGGTGAGGCCCGGCTCGGAGCTGGCCAGGCCGAAACTGACGGTGAAGAGGGGAACGGTGCCGTCGGTGAGCGTGTCGTGCAACTTGGTTCGGATCCGCTCGATGATCGCCACGGCGTTCTCGAGGGAACACTCGGGGAGGACAGCCACGAACTCCTCGCCGCCGTAGCGAGCGGGAATGTCGTTGGGACGGACGCTGTCGCGCAGAACTCGGGCGAAGAGTCGCAGCGCCCGATCGCCGGTGTCGTGGCCGTGGACGTCGTTGAGCAATTTGAAGTGGTCGAGGTCGCCGTACGCGACGACGAACGAAGCTCCCTCGTCCGTGAGATGTCGGGTTCGCGCGTCGAGGCTTCGGCGATTGAGCAGGCCGGTGAGTGGATCGGTGTGGGC
>JAENVU010000279.1 GCA_016650415.1 Acidimicrobiia bacterium | reverse complement strand
GTTCTCGGGGTCCGTCGTCATGTGCGTTCGCACCAATACGCGTCGACTCGGTACGGAATGGCGATGCGGTCGCGCCCGGCAGTGTCGGGGTGGGTCAACGCCAGGTCCCGCACTTCGTCGAGCACCGCCTGCTGATCCGATGGGTCGAGGACGGCAACGTGGCTGACCGACCGGAACCGGTCCACCACCTCGTCGACGGTCATGAGCTGCTCGTGGTGGAACGTCGCTTCGTGGAGCGGGCCGAAGTAGGCGGTCTCGGTGAACGCCGCTTCGTGCCATTCCTCGTGTTGACGCCACGGTGCCTTCTTCTCGACGCGATCCATGATCGCCCACAGTGCGTCGGCGTGCGCCGCTGAACGGTCGCGAGCGTTCCAGACCAACCCGAGGCGTCCACCGGGGCGCAGCGCGCGCGACGCTTCGGCCAACGCGACGGGCGCGTCGAACCAGTGGAACGCCTGCGCGACGACGATCGCGTCGAGCGATTCGTCGGCGAAGGGCAACAGCTCGGCGGTGCAGGACACGAGCGGCACGCGCGGGCTGGTCGCGGCCAGGATCGCCCGCATGCCGTCGACCGGTTCCGCAGCGATCAGGTGTGCGCCGAGCGGTTCGAGCAGACGGGTGAACTTGCCGGTCCCGGCCGCGAGGTCCAGCACGGTGTGTCCGGGGTGGAGACCGAGGTGCTCCGCACACCACTGCACGCACTCGCGCGGGTATCCCGGTCGAGCCCGTTCGTAGCTCGCGGCCTCGCGGTCGAATCCTGAATCGGCAACGTCGTGGACCGGCACTGCGTCATGATGGCAGCTATGGCGACGGGGGAGTCGATCTCGTTCGACAAGGTGGCGTCGATCTACGACGCCACCCGCGGCGGTCTCGAGCGGGGCCGGCGGTTCGCGAGCGCGTTGGCGGCCGCGAGCGGTCCCGATCCGGTGATCGAGATCGGCATCGGGACCGGGGCGATCGCGCTGCCGTTCCGTGAGCTGACCGATCGGACGGTCGTGGGCGTCGATCTCTCGCCGGCGATGCTCGTGAGTGCCCACGAACGGCTCGGATCGGTGGTGGCGGTTGCCGATGTCGCACGGCTGCCGTATCGGGACCGGTCGGTGGGCACGGTCGTCGCGTGTTGGGTCCTCCATCTCGTGGGTGACCCGATCGCCGTGCTCACCGAGTGCCGGCGGGTCCTGGCGCCGGGCGGTCGACTCCTCGTGATCTCGGCGCGCGGCGAGGTTGAACCCGACGACATCGAACCGTTCACGATCGATCTCCATGATGCGATCCGCGGCCGCTTCGATGTGCACGAACGCCTCGTGCCGGCCGCGGCCGACGCGGGATTGCGACTGGTATCGGAGCAGCTGACCGAGGCCGCGACCTGGATGGAGTCGCCGGCGGATCTGATCGAGCGGATGGAACAGCGCCAGTGGGGTGCGCTCATCGATTTGGAACCGGACCGCTACGCGGAAATTGTGCAGCCGGTGGTCGACGGGCTGCGAACGCTGCCCGATCCCGACCGGAAGCGAGGACGGACCGGCCGCAACCCCCTGTTCGTGTTCGCGGCCGACTGATTCGCGCCAGAATGCGTCGCGTGCACACCGTGACGGGTGAGTGAAGGGAGTCCCATGACCGACGCTTGGTTGGATGCCACTGCCCAGGCCGAACTGGTTCGCACCGGAGAGGTGAAGCCGCTCGAACTCGTCGAGGCGGCGATTGCCCGGATCGAAGTGCTGAACCCGCAACTGAACGCGGTGATTCACACCCAGTTCGAGCGGGCGCGGGAGGCGGCGCGCGGAGATCTGCCCGACGGTCCGTTCCGGGGAGTGCCGTTCCTGTTGAAGGACGCCGTGTGTCATGAGGCCGGCGAGCCGTTCCATGCCGGCATGCAGGTGTTGAAGGATCTCGAATGGCGGGCCGAGACCGACACCTGGTTGGTGGAGCGGTATCGCGCGGCGGGGCTCGTGACGCTCGGGCGCACGAACGTTCCCGAGATGACGAGCACCGTGACGACCGAGCCCGTCGCGTACGGCCCGTCGTGCAACCCGTGGAACCTCGCGCATTCGACCGGCGGATCGAGCGGCGGTGCGGCCGCCGCGGTGGCGTCCGGGATGGTCGCGGCCGCGCACGGGAACGACATGGGCGGCTCGATCCGGCTGCCCGCGTCGTGGTGCGGACTGGTCGGGCTGAAGCCCACTCGGTCGCGCAACACGCTGGGCCCGGACTTCGGGGAGCTGTGGGGCCCGACCGCACATGAGCACGTCCTCACCCGGTCGGTGCGAGACAGCGCCGCGATCCTCGACGCCACGCAGGGCCCGGGCATCGGCGACCCGTACGAGATCGCGCCGCCAGCACGGTCGTACGCTCAGGAGATCGGTGCGGATCCCGGCGGGTTGCGGATCGGGTTTCGCACGCTCCGGTGCGACGGCACCGGTGATTCGCACGCCGACGTCGTTGCGGCCGTCCACGATGCGGCCCGGCTGTGTGAAACCCTTGGCCATTACGTGAGCGCCGATCCTGTCGCTGCACTCGACGATCCCCGTCTCGGTCAAGCGCTGCCCGCGATGTGGGGTGCGGTCATCGCCCGTGAAGTGGACCGGTGGGGCGAGATCATCGGCCGGCCCATCGCGCCCGACGAGCTCGAACCGATCAACCGCGAGCTGGTCAACCTCGCCGCCGGGACCTCGGCCGCGGCGTACCTCCAAGCCATCGACCTGTTGCAGGCCTGGTCGCGTGGCGTCGCCGGCTGGTTCGCCGACTTCGACGTGCTGATGGTGCCGACCGTTCCCGAGCCCGCGATCGAACGGGGCCGCATCAACGCAGCCGCGCCCGATCCGTTCCTGCAACTGCTCGACGCGGGCCAGCTCATCACGTTCACCTTGCCGTTCAACGCGACCGGTCAGCCGGCGATCTCGCTGCCGCTCGGGACGAGTGGCGACGGATTGCCGATCGGGGTGCAACTCATCGCACCCTTCGGCCGCGAGGACGTGCTGTTCCGGTTGGCGTCCCAACTCGAGGCGGCCGCTCCATGGCACGACCGTCGACCACCTGTGGCCGCGTGAGCCAGACCGGCTGAGGCGCGTGCGACCGTTTCGATTCGGGCTCCAGATCGGTGGTGGTTCGGCGGAGGAGGTGGTGGCGAGGGCCCGCGCGGCGGAGGCCTCCGGGTTCGACGTGCTCCATACCTCCGACCACGTCGGCGAGGACTGGGCACCGCTCACGACCCTGGCCACACTGGGTGCCGCGACCGAATCGATTCGGCTCTGCCCGCTCGTACTGAACAACGACTTCCGTCATCCGGTCCAACTCGCGCGGGAGTTCGTCGCGCTCGACCATCTGACCAACGGTCGGATGGAGATGGGAATCGGTGCGGGTCACTCGTTCACCGAATACGAAGCGATCGGTCTGCGGTTCGACCCACCCTCGGTCCGCAAGGCTCGGATGGCGGAGTCGGTCGAGATCCTGCGGCGCTTGTTC
>JAENVU010000278.1 GCA_016650415.1 Acidimicrobiia bacterium | reverse complement strand
ATCTCGGCGATCGACTTCTCCCCTTCGCCCGCGGTCTGCCAGATCTGGGCAGCGGGATGCCACTCGTAGTCCGGGTGAACAAGACCGGCACAGTCGGCAGCCCACGATCGCAACAGATCGGGACGCTCCGCGGCGACGGCGTACGCGTGCCCCGCACCCCAGTCGTGCCCGACCAGGTCGACCGGGCCGTCGAGCGCTTCGATCTGGTCGATGAGCCAGTCGCGGTGATCCAGTCGGGTCCCGCCGAACCCATCGGGAACAGGGGCACCGAACCCGGGTGGCGACAGGAGGACGATGTCATCGATGCCACTTCGATCGAGCTCGGGGACGAGGTCGGACCACACGTACGTGGTCTCTGGATTCCCATGCACGAACACCTTGGTCATGATTCTCAGTCCTCTTGGTCAGGCTGCCACGTCGGCGAGGAACTCGAGCATCGCCGCGTTGGTCTCGTTGGGTCGCTCCTGCTGAGTCCAATGGCCACAGCCGGGCAGGAGGAGATTGGTGCGGAGATCCGGGACCTCGGACGGCATGCCGTCATAGATCTCCCGGTTCATTGCGATCACCAGATCGTGATCGCCCGCGACGAAGCATGCCGGGACGGTGACGGACGCGCCGCGGAACGGTGCCATTTCGTACCACGTGGCGTCGGCAGCGCGGTAGTAGTTGAGAGCCGACGCGAAGCCGGTGCGTTCGTAGTCGGCCGCGTAGACGTCGAGATCGTCCTCGGTCAACCACGAGGGGAGTTTCTTGGGCCACGCAAATGCGTCTTCCAGCTTGTCGCCACGAACCAGCTTGTCGAGGGTGATCTCTTCGGGAGGTGCGTCACCCGACGCGGTGAAGAAGAAGCCGCCGAGCCACTTGCGCACATCGCGTTCGAGATCCGCCTCGGCGCGCCCGACCTCGTTGAAGTAGAGCTGGTAGTGGAAGCCATCGCCGGTCTCCCGCCTCATTGCGACGCTCGGCGGCACGGTGTGGTCGGAGGTGAACGTGGTCCTGGCTCCATAGAACGGAACACTGAGGGCGATCACGGCGGGAAACAGGTCGGGTCGCATGAGGGCGGCATTCCACGCGACCGGAGCTCCCCAATCGTGACCGGCGATCACCGCGGTGTCGTGATCGAGTTCGGCCAACAGTGCGACGGCGTCACCGACGAGCTTCGGCTGGGTGTACTGATTCGGATCGAGCGGCCGCGACGATCGTCCCATGCCGCGCATGTCGGGGGCGACCGCGTGGTAGCCGGCGTCTGCGAGGGCGTGCAATTGGTGACGCCACGAGTACCACGACTCGGGGAATCCGTGACACATGATCACGCACGGTCCATCCACTGGGCCGGCCTCGGCCACATGGATCCGAATGCCGTTGGCATGAACCAGTCGATGTGTGATGTTCGCCATGTAGGTCTCCTTCGTCGGGTCAGTGTGACGACTGCGAAGCGAGAGCACAGAGTGCACCCACGCCGAGGCAGAGCAACGCGCCTACAACCAAAAGCAGCCAAACGGCTCGACTCGCGGTATCCCAAAGGTGTCCCCGAGTCGAGCCGCCGTTCGGCGTTGCTCAGGGGGCCTTGCCTGTGGCCAGGTCACTGACGTCTTCGAACTCGGTCGTCAACGGTACGACCTTGCCCTTCTCGAGCTTGCTGAAGACCACGCTGCGGTTGAACAGTCGCTGGTACCCGTCAAGCCCGCCGGTCCATTCCTTGGTGAAGTCGAGTACGGGAACCATCCCGTTCAGATCGAGCTTCGACGTCTTCGATGCTGCGTCGAAGAACGAAGCGGCATCGATGGTCCCATCGATCGTTTCGGCGATCTGGGTGAAGGCGACGAACGCCGCCCAGGTGCCCATGCCACCGAGGCTGTTGTAGTCGAGCTTGGTGGTGTCGAGCCCGGCCTCGTCGAGCGCCTTGCGGTACTCATCCCATGGAGCAGTGGAGATGTCGGGGTACATGCCGGCGATGATGTCGCCGTCGGTCGCGTCTTCGGAGCCCTTGGCCGATACCTCATTGAGGTTGCCCTGCGGGCCGTACTGGCGAGCGGTCGTACCCGACTGCTTCCAAGCCGTGTTCCATGTCGTGTACGGCGTCTCTGAGATGATGCCGATCACGCAGTCGGCGCCTCCACCGGTTGCCTGGGCGACTTCGGCCGAATAGTCCTGCGAGGTCGGCGGCAGGATGACCTCGGTGCCGAACTTCATTCCCAGCGCTTTCATCGCGTTCTCCATGGGCGGGACGAAGATCTGGGCACCGTCGATGATCACCGCGTTGATCGCCTTGCATCCATCCTTCACGGCTTGAGACACAGCACCCACCGCGTACATCGGCTGGTTACCGATGGGGAACGAGTCGGGGCTGGTCAGCT
>JAENVU010000277.1 GCA_016650415.1 Acidimicrobiia bacterium | reverse complement strand
TCTGCGGCTCGGCGTGGGCGACACGATCATTCACGAAGGCGACGTCAAGTATCGGGTCGCCAAGTTCTGGTTGACCCTGTCCGACCGGGCACCGGCCCCGGTGACCGTTCGCGCGACCACGATGGCAATGTCGGCGACGGCAGGTTCGGACTTCCGGGCGGTCACTCGAACCATCACGTTCAAAGCCGGTCAGTTCAAGAAGCCGGTGACGGTCCGAATCGAACCGGACACTGATGGTGAGGGTGACGAGCAGTTCCACCTGATGGTGCGAAACCCCTCAGGGGTCACGATCGCCGACGACACGGGCATCGGGACGATCGTCGAGAACGACGCTGGCACCGGACCCGTCGTCACCACCGAGATGTTCCAGGTCGGCCCCTTCAACCTGAACCCGAAGGGTCAAGCCGGCGATCAGGACGAGCGCACGGCGGCAGTTCCCCGACCTTCCGGTCACGTCGGCATCAAGGGAATGCGATTCGACCTCGTCGACGGTTCCGGCACCTCGGTCGGTCACGACATTGCCCATCTCCACCACATCGTGATGCTCGACCAGAGCCGCCCCGACTCGCTGTGCCCATCACTTCCCAACCGTTTCGGTGGAACCGGTATGGAACGCACCGAGATGGTGCTCAGCGGCGACTACGTGTACGAGACCCAGCCGTCTGATCAATGGTCCGGCCTCTGGCACATCATGAACCAGTCGAGCTCCGCGCAGACGCTCTACCTCCGCTACGAAATCGACTACATCACCGATTTCACGAACGCGAAACCGGTGACGAGCTACTTCTACGACGTCGACGGGTGCTGGGGTGACTCCGAGTTCACGGTGCCCGGTGGCGGTGGCCCCGGCAGCATCTTCGAGAAGACCAAGACCTACACCGCGCCGGCCTCGGGGATTCGCGTCTTCACCGGCGGGCACGTCCACCCCGGTGGCATCGACATCTCACTCGCGCAGAACGCGACCATCGTGTGCACGGCCACGGGGATGTACATGATGGGGATGTTGCACTCGATCTCGACCTGCCCCGACCCCACGCCGGTGACGGCCGGCGACACGATCGCCATCCGAGGCCGTTACGACAACGAGAACCAGATCCTCGGGATGATGGGCATCATGCTGTCCTACGTCTGGCAACCCTGAGGCCCGATGCCGCCCAGGGACGGTGAGGTCACCGCGCGCCGCCACGTTCTCGCGCGGTGACCGAAGCTGGCAGAATGCCGCCGTGGCAGAGGGCAGCAACTCAGACGGCGTGCTCGACACGCTCACCGTCCTGTTCACCGACATCGTCGCGTCGACCGCCCTCCGTGCCCAGCTGGGCGAGGATGTCGCCGAAGTCGTCCGCCGCGCCCACGACTCCCTGATCGCCGAGATCGTCGAGGGCAACGGTGGTCGCGTCGTGAAGGGAATGGGTGACGGATTCCTCGCCACCTTCGGTTCCGCGGCCCGTGCCGTCGCCGCGGCGGTCGGCATCCAGCAGGGCATCGACGCGCAACGCTTCGTCGAACCCCGCGTCACCCTGGCGCTGCGGATCGGGATCGGCCTCGGCGACGTGACGGTGGAAGACGGTGACGTCTTCGGCACGCCGGTCATCGAGGCGGCGCGCCTCTGCGCCGCCGCCGATGGCGGGCAGATCCTCGCGACGAGTGTGGTCGAAGCGCTGGCGCGCAGTCGCGGCGGGCACACGTTCACCTCGGTCGGCGATCTTGAGCTCAAGGGTCTTCCGGATCCGGTCGCGACCGTCCAGATCTCGTGGGAACGTGCCACCGACGTCGCCGGCGTGCCGATCCCCCATCCGCTCGCCGCACGCGAGGGGGCGTTCCCGTTCCGCGGCCGCGAGCACGCGCTGGAGGAACTCACCACGCCGTGGAAGCGGTCGCTGCATGCCGGGACGACATCGTGCGTGCTCATCGCCGGTGAGCCCGGCATGGGCAAGACGCGGCTCGCGTCAGAGTTCGCCCAGCGCGCCCACGGCGACGGTGCGCTCGTTCTGTTCGGTCGTTGCGATGAGGAACTCGGCATCTCGTACCAACCCTTCGTCGAGGCTTTGACCCATCACGCCACCTTCCTCGACGGTGATCTCCTCTCCGACCTGGGGGCCCATCCGGCGGAGCTGACGCGCTTGGTGCCCGAACTGAACGACCGCTTCGCCGGCATCGGCGACCGGGCAACCTCGGGTGATGCCGAGGTCGACCAGTACCGGCTCTTCGAAGCGGTCGACTCCTGGCTGGCCGCAGCTGCGGGCACCAAGGGTCTCGTGCTCGTCCTCGACGACATCCACTGGGCGGCCCGGCCGACCCTGCTCATGCTCCGCCATGTGCTGCGCTCATCGACCCAGGCCCGGCTGATCATCGTCGCCACCTACCGCGACACCGATCTCGACCGGACGCATCCGCTCGCCGACCTGTTGGCCGACCTTCGCCGGGTGCCCGAGGTCGAGCGCATCCCGCTCGGCGGTCTCGACCGCAGAGGGGTCGAGGACCTGATGGAGGCGGTCAACCAGGCCGAGCTGGACGGCAGCGCGCGGGAGCTCGCGGTCGCGGTCCACGCCGAGACCGAGGGCAACCCCTTCTTCGTCGGCGAACTGCTCCGGCACCTCGCCGAATCCGGGGCCCTCGTCAACGACGGCACCACCTGGCGCCTCACGACCAGCGTCTCGGAGATGTCGATTCCCGACGGGATCCGCGAGGTGGTCGGACGGCGCCTGTCCCGCCTGCCCGAGTCGACGAACGCAGTGCTGTCCTGGGCCGCGGTGATCGGACGGGAACTGCGCCTCGACGTGCTCGCGGCAGTTGCGGGCGACCAGGACCAATGCCTCGACGCGATCGACGGGGCCGTCGATGCCCGGC